>JAYEGO010000598.1:0-7965 GCA_034659155.1 Bacteroidota bacterium
ACTATGCATTGGAAAATGCCCTGGTAATCTCACAGGCTATGGAAAATGAACTAATTGTAGTTCACATTGTCAAGAAAGAGTCTGAAATTGAAGCAGCTGAAGCCAAATGCACAGAAATTTCGGAAGCATTTTTTAAAGAGCATTTTGTAAAGCCGCGTTATCTTGTCAGGGAAGGAAGCATTTTTCACGATATTGCAGAAATTGCCACCGAGGTTAATGCCAATATGGTAGTGATGGGAACACATGGAGTAAAAGGGGTTCAAAAACTTACAGGAAGTCATGCTCTGAAAGTTATTGTTAATTCTGAGGTTCCTTTTATTATTGTACAGGGGCCACCTGAAAAAAAGAAATTTGAGAAAATTGTTTTTCCTATTGATTTCCGTTCAGAAAATAAGGAGAAAAACAACTGGGTAAGTTATCTCGCAAAATATTACCAAACTAAATTTTACTTCTTAAAACAAGATGTAAAAGACAAATCATTCCGCATAAAAGTGCAGGCAAATACAAAATTTGCCAGGAAATATTTTGATTCAAAAAATATTGATTACGAAATCCATACTGCCCCGGGGAAAAAGAAATTCTCATCAGAAACAATAGATTTTGCAAAACAAGTTGATGCAGATTTGATTCTTATAATGACTACCAGAGACATCAGTCTGGCAGACTTTGCTCTTGGAGCAAATGAGCAACAAACCATTGCAAACGAGGAAAAGATTCCGGTTATGTGTGTAAATCCAAATCCTGAGTTAAGAAGATCCGGCGGATTCTCGGCTACGGGAGGTTGATGACACCTAAATATTTTTGCTCATGATTTTATAATAAACAAGGATTTTTGTATCCTTGTTTTTTTTATAATTATGAAACTTATAATTGCTTCCCACAACCTTCATAAAATTGAAGAAATAAAACCTGAACTTTCAGAGAAGATTGAACTTGTCAGTCTTCAAAACCTGGGATATTTAAAAGAGATACCAGAAAATTCTGATACACTGGAAGGGAATGCCCTGGAAAAAGCAAAGTTTATTTATGACTTATACAAATTGAACACCATAGCCGATGATACCGGCTTGGAAGTTAAAGCTTTGGACAATGCTCCGGGAGTTTATTCAGCCCGGTATGCAGGGAATCAAAAAGATTCACTGGCAAATATTCATAAGTTATTAAATGAACTTAAAGGAGTTCAAAACCGAAAAGCCCGGTTCAGAACGGTAATCACCTTAATAATAAATGATAAAATCTCCGTTTTTGAAGGAATTGTAAATGGGATAATCATCAATCAGCAAAAGGGAAAAGGCGGTTTTGGATATGATCCGATATTTCAACCTGAAGGGTTTAGTAAAACATTTGCTGAAATGAGCCTGGAAGAAAAAAACCTTACCAGCCACAGAGCCATGGCTATTAGAAAATTGTCTGAATATCTGAACAATATTCATGAATAATCTGGTTTTATAAAATCTAATTATACCACATTCTTTCAAATTCCGTTCTTTTTAATATCAGAAACCAAGAATAGTATACAAATTGAAGAGAATTGAGCATTTCATTATCCCGTTTTTCCTGCTTCTAACTCAAGTTGTTGAAGCACAGGTAGCGATAGGGGAATGGCGAGATCATTTACCTTATTCTCATGCTATCTGTGTTACTGACCTGGAAAATGAAATTATTACCGCTACAGAATTCTCAATATTTTCCTATAATAAGTCTTCAGGAGAATTATCTAAATTTTCTAAAATTCAGGGTTTATCAGATACCCGAATATCATTTGCAAAATACTCGGCAAAAAATAAAGTATTACTGGTAGCCTATAATAATGGGAACCTTGACCTGATTCAAAACAATCAGGTATTCAATTTATCAGACATATACCGGGCTTCAATTCCGGGTCAAAAACGAATTAACAATTCACTTTTCATTGACAACCTTGCATACTTATCCTGTGAGTTTGGAATTGTTGTGCTTGATATGAATAAACGTGAATTCAAAGACACCTATTATATCGGTGAAAATGGAAGTGCCATGCCGGTATATGAAATTGCCCTTAGGGGTTCTACTTTATTGGCTGCTACCGAAAATGGTCTCTATACTGCAGACAGGAATGACCCACTACTGGTTGATTATTCACACTGGTCAAAAATAACAGATATTCCCGGAGCAAATGGTAAGTTTGATGCAGTGGTGACAATCAATAATAAAATAATTGCTAATAAAACAAACACATTAAATGCTATTGACACTTTATACCTTCTAAATAATTCAATATGGACTTTTTTCACCCTGAATGATGGAAAGGTCAACTCCATATTTTCCGGGAATAACAGTGTCACAATTAACGGAAATGGAAAAATATTAATCTATGATGAAGATTTGAACTTCATTAAAGAAATAAATCAATACGAATGGCGCACAGCAGAACCGATGCATTCTATCATTGATGAATCAGGAACCTTATGGATTGCTGACAAATACAATGGTTTAATAAATACCAACAACTATCTCTCCTTCGATCACCTTACTCCTGAAGGGCCTTATACAGAAAATGTTTTTACTATGAACCACCAGGATAACACATTGTTTGTGTCAGGAGGGGGGCTTACAGGAATCTGGGGAAACACATGGAAGAATGGAGAAATCTTTACATTTTTAAATAATTCATGGAAAAATCAGATCATATATGATGTGTCTGATGTTATCAATATTGCGTCATTTCCAGGTAATCCGGATCATTATTTTGCAGCTACCTGGGGATTTGGCGTACTTGAAATATCTGACTTAGTGGTAGTTAATACCTTTATGCCATCAAATAGTTCTTTGCAGGCTATTCGGGCAATCCCTGATATTGTAAGAACATGTGGACTGCTTTTTGACGATTCTCAAAATCTTTGGGTTACAAATAGTGAGGTTGTCAACCCTGTATCTCTTAAGAATCCTTCCGGACAATGGAAAAGTTTCTTCTTCAATGGCCTGATTAGCAATAAAATTTTAGGCCCGATTTATGAAACAAGAAACAGGGATAAATGGATTACAATACCGCTTGAAAGCAAACTCTTTGTATTCAATGATATGCAAACTCCCGAGATTGAATCTGATGATTTGTTTCGGTTAATCCCTATTTTGGACCCGGAAGGCAGAAACTTTAATAAATTATTATGTCTCACTCAGGATCAGGATGGATCCATCTGGATAGGAACTGATCTGGGCCCTCTGGTAATATATAATCCAGATGAAGTTCTCAGTGGAAGAGATGTTATAGCCCAAAGAATAAAAATTCCAAGAAATGATGGGAGTGGTCTTGCTGATTATCTTCTGAGCACCGAAACAGTTACATCTATTGTGATAGATGGAGCAAATAGAAAATGGATTGGAACAAAAGAAGCTGGAGCATTCCTTTTTTCTGAGGATGGCACAATTGAAATTAAAGCTTTTAATAAAACAAATAGTCCTCTTCCATCTAATTGGATTACCTCTATTGCAATTGATGAAAAAACCGGAGAAGTATTTTTAGGAACAGATAGTGGTATTTTTTCCTATAGGGGAGAGGCAACCACCGGGTCAGATGAAATGACCGATGTTTATGTCTTTCCTAATCCTGTTCGCGAGAACTATAATGGGCCTATTACCATTACAGGTTTAGTTTCAGGAGCAAATGTAAAAATCACTGATATCAGCGGGAATTTAATTTATGAGACCAATGCACTGGGGGGACAGGCAATATGGGATGGTACAACTTCTTATGGGAAAAGGGCAAGTACAGGTGTCTATTTGGTATTTATAAGCAATGAAGATGGAAGTAAAACTTTTGTTACCAAAATCCTCTTAATTAATTAATTGCTCGCACTGGTTTTATTATGAAATATAAGGTTTACTTCATCCTTGTCTATATTTAGTCATCAACTATCAGGCTGGAAATTCGTTCAATTTGTTTCTGTTTGTTAACCTCCCTCAGATTCCTGGCAGTTTTTGTAAAATATTGGTGAGAAGAAATAAACTTTACCTGCAATTTATTCCATTCATTCAGCGTTCCAATTTTATTTTGTTCATTTAGCTCTTTATACAGGGTATTGGATACCGGTATAAAGTCACTGCGTCCAAGATAATCAAGGTCGGAATCACAAATAATATTTTCCAAAAGATTTTTTGGTGTTGGTGGTAACTTTGTGGCCATAATAATATCACAAATCCCATCTATCATTTCTGAAGTATAACCATACTTTGGTAGCATTTCCCGGGCAAGTTGAGTTCCATGATATTCATGATTGTCGTATTCTATTGTATGTCCCGCATCATGAAACAAACCAGCAGTTTTCAATAATAAGATCTCCTCGTCAGACACCCCCTCTCCCCATCCAATAAGTTCAACTTCAGTAACCACATCCACCGTATGTTTAACATTATGATAGTACAAATATGCTGGAAGTTCTTTCTCTAATTTATCAAGTATTATTTCCTGGATATCAGTGAATTGTATTAACCCAAACTTAATGAAAAAGGCATGGTTTATTTCAAGGCCCTTTCTGCCTACTGAGAACTCGGGTTTAATCCCAACTACTTCATAAAGGTCCACATCTCCTTTATATTTTACGGGCATTTTTCCATAATACTCACAAGTGAAAAATTCCTTAATCAATTCATAGGTCATAACTGAAATAATAACTTTTCCATCTTCAGCATTTGCTTCTATCCTACTTGCAGTATTGACAGTATCACCCTTTATATCAAAAGAAATTTTCTTCTTACCTGAAATATTTGCAGTCACAGGTCCTGTATGTATACCAAATTTAATTTTCCATATTTTCTTACCCCTGTTCTGATTTGCTTTTTCCTTTTTCTCAATAAAATTTTTCATTTTCAGAGCAGCAAGAACTACTTCCACAGGATTGGTTATATTCTTAACCGGAATTCCTCCCGCACACATATATGTATCTCCGAAAGTTTTTATTTTTTCAATATGCAAATCCTTCACCGTCTTATCAAATTCAAAAAAGATCTCATCCAATTCATCCATTAAAGCACTGGAGTCCATATCCTTTGATGCACCTGAAAAACCATGAATATCCGCCAGAAAAACTGTGGCCATATTAAACTTAAGCGACCTGGGAGCTTTTGCATCAGCAGTACCAGAAATTTGACCAGGTTTAAGCTTGGAAACCAGGGATTTATATTTTTCATTTTCCTTCCCCAGCTTTTCATTTAACTCCTTCAAACTCCTGATCTTACTTTTAAACTCCTGGTTCTGCTTAGCAAGTTTTGAAATCCTTTTTACGAATTCCTTTTCCTTCTTAACATCCATAATCTGAATTTTTCTGTTAAATATTTCTCTTTCTGACTGCTTATAAGTTTTATGTTTCTTTTAAAGAACTTATCTTTAGAGCCATAACAACATTTTCCTCATTTCAATAATTACAAGTACTAAATTAAGTTAATTCATTTGAATATACTATTTGAATGATTCTAAAAACAAAAGGAATTGTCCTGCATCATATTAAATATCGTGAAAGTGGTATCATTGCCCATGTTTTCTTACGTGACATTGGACGTCAGAGCCTTCTGATTCAGGGAATTCGTGGTAAAAGTTCAAAGGGAAAACTTAGCTTATTTCAACCCCTGTATATCCTGGACCTGGAGATCTACTATAAGCCTCAAAAAACACTCCACAGGATCAAAGAGGTTAAGAATCATAAGCCCTACCTATCTATCCCTCATAATATTATAAAAGCCGGTATTGGTCTTTTCCTCGCAGAAATTCTTTATCACTGCCTGAAATCGGAAGAAAAAGAACCTGACTTATTTGATTTCCTTGTCAATTCGTTCCAAATACTGGACCATAGAAGTTCTGGAATTTCTAATTTTCATCTTGTATTTCTCCTAAAACTTTCACGCTTTTTAGGGTTTTACCCAAATCTATCCGGTCATGATCATCCCTTCTGTTTTGACCTGAAAGACGGAATTTTTCGGATTAGCCCACCGAATCATCCATTTTACCTTTCACAACCTCATACAACAATCTTGAAAGACTTACTGAAATTGAACTATGAGCAATTAAAAAACTTTTCTCTGAGCAATAAAGTCCGTGGTGAAATGCTTAATAATATTATTGATTATTATATTTTCCAGGAACAACCCATAGCCGGAATAAAATCCATTAAAATTTTAAGAGAAGTGTTTGGCTAAAGAATTTCTTTCTTTTCTTCTGAATTCACTACATTTGATTTCCTGGATAAAAAGTTAAATAACACGAAAATGCCCCTCATCCCATCTATACTTAACTGGTTCAATGTGAAAAGAATACATCAGATGAATCTGTTCAGGCAATATCCAGTAGAGGTTCAGGAGGAAGAATTAAGGAGATTGCTCTCTACTGCGAAGGACACAGAATGGGGGAAGAGATATGATTTTCAGTCTATTAAAACATTCCATGATTTTAAAAACAGGATTCCTCTGCAAGACTATAACGATATCAAACCTTATGTAAATAGGCTCAGAGAGGGGGAAGTAAATTTACTATGGCCCGGTGAGATCAAGTGGTTTGCAAAATCATCCGGCACCACTGAAGATAAAAGCAAATTCATTCCCGTAAGTAAAGAAGCCTTTGAAAATTGTCATTTCAGGGGAGGTAAAGATATTCTTGCAATTTATACATCCAATAACCCGGAAACAGGAATGTTTTCAGGCAAAGGGCTAGTCCTTGGGGGAAGTCATAAAATAAACAATTTCTCAAACCAATCATTTTACGGAGATTTATCTGCCCTCCTGATTGAAAATTTACCTTTTTGGGCAGAATTTCTCAGAACCCCAAGTCCAAAAATTGCCTTAATGGATGAATGGGATAAGAAATTAACTGAAGCTACCAGGCATACTATTCAGGAAAATGTAACCAACCTGGCAGGAGTCCCTTCCTGGAACCTGGTTTTTATTAAACATGTTTTAAAATTTACTGGAAAGCAAAATCTTTTAGAGGTCTGGCCAAATCTGGAACTTTTTATTCATGGTGGTGTGAGTTTTGAACCCTATAGAAAACAATTTGAAAAATTGATTCCAAACCCCAAAATGCAGTATTTGGAAACATATAATGCTTCGGAGGGTTTTTTTGGTATTCAGGATGACCCTGAAAACAAAGATATGTTGCTGATGCTTGATTATGGGGTGTTTTATGAATTTATTCCAATGGATAATATTCTTGAGGAAAACCCTCCAACTGTTTCTGTGGAGGATGTTATTCCCGGAATAAATTACGCAATTGTCATTTCTACCAATGGTGGCCTTTGGAGATATATGATTGGAGATACCATTATTTTTTCAAGTATTTATCCTCACAAATTTCATATTTCTGGCCGCACAAAACATTTCATTAATGCCTTTGGGGAAGAAGTAATTATTGAAAATGCAGAAAAAGCTCTTTCCATTGCTTGTAAAAAATCAAATGCCCAAATCACAGAATATACTGCAGCCCCTGTATTTATGGATGACGATCAAAAAGGCTGTCATGAGTGGGCAATTGAATTTGTAAAAGAGCCTGAAGACCTGGATTATTTTACAGAAGTCTTAGACCATGCCCTGATGTCTGTAAATTCAGATTATGAGGCTAAACGATACAAAGATATTACTCTCATTAAACCTATAATTAATAAACTTCAAACCGGAGCTTTTTATAACTGGTTTAACGACCACGGGAAATTAGGTGGTCAGAATAAAATTCCCCGCTTATCAAATGACAGAAGATTCGTTGAAGAATTACTTAAAATCGATGAAAGATTGAAGAAATAAAATTGTTAATAATTAAAAAGCCACATTTTATCAAAATTGATTGATATTAGCTCAACAAAAAAGGGAAGGAATCGAATTTATTAGTATTTTTATTTGTTTTGGATATTCTAATTTTAATTGATCATGCATATTGCAATAGCAGGAAATATTGGTTCAGGAAAAACCACTTTAACAGGGTTACTTTCAAAGCATTACGGATGGGAA
>JAYEGO010000599.1:0-7956 GCA_034659155.1 Bacteroidota bacterium
TGGTAACATAATTAAGAAAGTAGGTAGCGTTGACATTAAAAAATTAATTCAACCCTTGCTTTCCGGACATTCCGGGAATTTATCTGCAGATAGTGAAATCGAATATGTGGTTTCTGACAGGGTTATGAAGGGTCTGATGATAAAACTGGACCTTTTAAGACTGGAGATAATGAACTAAAAGTAAATTTTCAGAATTAATTGTTACTTACAGCCGCTTTTTAGCGGCTTTTTATTTGGAAATATGAAATTAAAATGATATCATTGTGATATCATTATTAAATTCTAAATATCATGACACAAGAAAAAAGTTATCATCCTTTGTCGGGATATCTTGCAATTCTATTTGAATTCATCATTGTTCTGGCAGCAGTTTTCAGTTTTGTAATTATGAACCCTTTGTTCATTATTGTCAGCTCACTTATGTTTGTGCTCGGTATTATTGGCTTCACTGTGGTAAATCCTAACGAGTCAAATGTTCTGGTACTATTTGGAGCCTATAAAGGAACCATTAAGAAGAATGGTTTCTTTTGGGTAAATCCCTTTTTTGTGCGAAAGAAAATATCATTACGGGCACGCAATTTTGACAGTCAACCAAGCAAGGTAAATGATAAAATCGGGAATCCGATTATGATTGGTCTGGTACTGGTCTGGAAAGTTGCAGACACTTTTAAGGCATCATTTGAAGTAGATCAGTATGAGCACTTTGTTGTGGTACAGAGTGAGGCAGCACTCCGGAAATTGGCCGGTACATATCCCTATGATAATTTTGAAGACCATGATGCTGTTGTGACCTTACGTTCAGGAGGAGAAGAAGTTAATCATGAATTGGAAGAGGAAATCAGGGATCGCCTAAAGATTGCCGGAATAGAGGTAATTGAAGCGAGGATCAATTATATAGCATATGCATCTGAAATTGCACATGCCATGCTTAAGAGGCAGCAGGCTTCAGCTATCGTAGCAGCAAGGTTTAAGATTGTAGAAGGGGCTGTTAGTATGGTGGAGATGGCTCTGAACGATCTTAGCAAGAAAGAGATTATTGAATTGGATGAAGATAAAAAGGCTGCAATGATAAGCAATCTTATGGTTGTTTTATGCAGTGACAGAGATGCAAGCCCTATTGTAAATACCGGTACTCTACATCAATAAGACGAAAATGAGTAAGAAAAAGGCTTTTGTGTTAAGAATAGACCCGAAAAAGCTCGACGCAGTTGAAAAGTGGGCTGAGGATGAATTCCGGTCCATTAATGGACAAATTGAATGGATTCTTGACCAGGCACTCAAAAAAACCGGGCGCTTTAAGAAAAAGCCTTACACTTTACCTGACAAGGATACGGAGACAGAGAAGTAGAGAGATTTGGAAACATCCCTGTAATACCATTACTAAAAACTACGAATTAAAAATAAATAAATCAGATAGATATGAGGTCTTATAAATTTAAGTGTCCGAAATGCGGCAACCAGCATTATGAGAAGGATGAGTTCCAGGCAACAGGTGGAACATTTACAAAACTTTTTAACATTCAGAATAAGAAGTTTACCACAATAAGTTGTACCAGGTGCTCTTACACTGAAATATATAAAACTGCAAGCAGTCAGTTTGAGAATGTGGTTGATTTTTTCTTTAACTAAAGTACGCTAAAGCGCACTAAATATAGTGTGCTTGCACGTATCAACCACCAGGCTAAAGCCTGGAGTTGATTTTGACAGCAATAACCAGCAAACAGCTATTGATTCAATAAACTCGTAGTGTGGCAACAAACAATGCCTGCAGTTTCTGTTCGTAGTCTTGAGGGGCCAAGCCCTACCTGCTTAATATTATTCTTCAGGGCCATCTTAACTTCCCCGGGACTAAAATCTCCTTCAGGACCAATGAGGATCAAAGAGCTGCTATTTAACAAGGGCTGTTCTTTAAGTTGAGGTGGAGCGTCCTGACCACGGTATGCAATATATCTGTTGGCTTCGTTAATTTGATTAAGGAAAGTTTTGAAAGAAGTGAGTTCGTTTAGCCTGGGCTTAAAAGCATTCATAGATTGCTTCATGGCTGAAAGAATTCGCTTATTTAGCCTTTCGGTTTTTATGGTTCTCCTTTCTGATCTTTCACATATCAAGGGTGTAATCTCATCTATTCCTATCTCAACAGCTTTTTCAAGGAACCACTCAAAGCGATCAATATTTTTGGTTGGTGCAATAGCAATATGAAGGTAATAAGACCTTTTATTGAAATTGGTTTTAATTTCCCGTATTTCAATTATTGTTTTTCTGGGATGTGGTTGGATAATTTTACCTGTGGCAAAACCACCTTCGCCATCTATAAAATTGACTTCTTCTTCTTTGCCTGTCCTAAGAACCCTTGAACAATGATGTGACTCTTCTGGATTCAAAACATTTAGACCCTGCGTCATGCCGGGCAAATAAAACACTTGCATCTCTTTTTACTTGATTGAATTACAAATTTACGAAAATGCGATATATTCGTGAAATGTGATTGATATTGATTATGAAAACAATTGGAATACTTTCTGATACACATGGCTATTTTGATCCTGCCCTTGGCAAGAGGTCTAATGTGTAATCATCTTACTGTGAAATTATTAACAGCAGAAAAAATGGAATGATGGAAAAATGGAATGATGGAATGTTGGAATGATGGAATGAGAGGAATTTGCCCTTCGCCTTTCAACCGCCGAAGCTATTGTACTCATAGCGAAGGTGGTCTGCGCCTCACACTACCGAATATCTTCCAGAGCTTTTTCTTCAACAGGCTTATCGCCTTCCTGAATCATTCTCATCCTCCTCCTGAAATTTGAGATTTTTCGGTCAGAAGCCACCATATATATATATGAAATTTCACCACTTTTTACTTTTAGGGTACGCTGGTTATTATTCAAATCTGTAAGAATATCCAGAAAATCCCTATTGTTAGAATATGCTTGCATTACCCCCCTGGTATAGCCGAAGTAATACCAGGTGCGCTCATCAATTTGCATGTAAACATCCATAATGTCTCCACTTCTTTTCTTTTGAATTTCAATGAAACCATCAACCATTCTATTTACAGCTACGCCATTTATATTTCCTATACCAATCTGACCTTCGGATATATAGGATGATAATTCCTCATTCCAGGTCAGGTCTAGTTTTGTAAACATTAAGGTGTGTACAAGTTTTTCCGGTAGATTGCCGAGGGCTCCAAACAACATAGACTCATCGGTCAGGGCTTGAGCATCTGATAGGCCAAGCAACTGGTTTACGCCATGGGTATAGACATTTTCTGACATATCAACCGGTCTTAAAGTAGGCTTTGAATTAATATCTGCCCACATAATCTGGAGGGCCTCCTGTGCAAAGAAAAAATCCAAGCCCAGAAGAAGCTGAAGACTTGATGTGTTTTGTTCAATATCATTTGTAATATTCCCTACAGTTGTTAGCTTCAGCTGATTCATCTCTACTGCAAGATCCAAACTACCTTCACCATAAGTTCTGCAGTAATTTCTTTCCAGAGTTAAAAGATTACCCGGTAGAGAATGATCAGCAAGTTTTTCTTTACTACCCAGTTTGTATTTTCGGGATTTTTCATCAAAGAGAAGTAAGCCATGGGTGGTGCTGATAGGTGTATCACTATATGATTTCCTTTTTGAAAAGAATGCCGCGTAAATTTCTGAATTCATGTTTGTAACAAAAATCCCTTTATACAGAGCGTTTCCATCAGGAGTTCGTGATTTCCCGGTAATGGGAATGTTAATATTTTCTGGGTCTATCATCGATGTGAAATGTATTCTGTTTCTGGCAATAGAATCACAATTATGGCTTAATTTGACTCCTCCTGAGAATTCAAGGAATTCATTTTCTGCATCCAGGCTGACTATCCCATCAAACCAGAAATGGGGACTAAGCATCAAGCTATCAGTTTGGCTTATTTCACCTTTAGCGTATGTAAATCCTTTCTTGTTGACTGTTATATCACCAAGACGGATTCTTTGTGCCGTTTTATCTTTATCGATATAGTTGTAAAATCCGGATCCATAATATTTTTTTCTACTTAATATGTTTATTTCTTCTGCAATGATTTCATGGCTTCCGTTTGCTATAATTTTTGCATTTGTAAAACCTTTCATAAAGCCCGTTCTTTCAAGGGTTAATGAATTATCCCCCGGGAATATATGAGCATCGGCAATTTCCAGGAAATCAACATAATAAGCAGTAAGTGTATGGTCATCAAGTTTGTAAACTGCAGAATCAGAAGTAAAGGCAAGGGAGTCAGATCTGGGGTTCAGAGACATGAAAGTTGGGGTTTTTTCCCATTTGCTTTCATCTACATAGGCTCCAAATTTATAGGCATCGTTTCGGGGATCCTGATTTATCATATTCAACTTATTGTTATCCATATCCCACATGAGCAGATCCACAGCACTCATATAATTCTTTTCCGGAAATAATAAAGGTATTGTGTCATTCAGGCTGTTAAATATACCATCTCCTTCCTCAATATTTACACTGGCAGACATCTGGTCGGCCACTATAGAATAGCCTTTATTATCCTCCGAGCGCACTTTCAGGTTTGAGGAATCGGCATGGAATGACATGTCAGTGTATAAAATATTATTTGAATATATTTCGGTATCCTCAATATAGAGTGTTCCTGTTCCTGACATTCCCGTAGATTTCATAAGAAGGTTTCCTGAAAAACTGATGTCCTCTGAAAAAATATCCAGGTTTTCTTCTTTTCTATATGTATACCATTCATCTTCGTTAGGGTACCATTTTATATCAAGTTCAAATGCCGAAATATATGGGAATTTTGGTTCGATTGAATCCTTTTCCACATGGAATTGACTTGCTTTGGTTAGCATAGAATCGGGATAAAAGCTGAAATTATCTGAATATGTAGTAGAACTTAAATATAGGAGTTTCCCATTCCCTTCAATTCCTTTATTACTAAGAATGATCTCATCATAGTAAGTTGCTATACCACCATAAACAGGCATTCCCTCTGGTGCAGTTGCTACCTTAAATCCCAGGGAGAGATCTTCCTGCACTGCAAGATCCTGATGCAGGACAGGAAAAATATTTCCGGCAAAAAACTCTCCATTAAATCTAAGATCTTCCCGTTCCAGGTTTGTAAGATCATTTATCACAAAAGGATTTAACTTGTAATGGAACTGTTCTTTCTCATAAATTGTTGAATCCATTCCTTCCGTGATTTCGTAAAACACGAATGAAGTAGCGGTACTTTTGAATGATGGGTATTCTTCAAAATTCTCAAGTCCTGATTTGTTGTATGGGTGGTCAATAAAGAGCTCTCCTGTGATATTTTCAATGTTATTCTTTACCTTAATCGGCTTCCTGTATCCAAATTCATCTGCTTCTTCACTGAGAATAGACATGTTCAAAGAATCAATGTTATCAAGATTGATTTTAAAAGAGTCGTATTCAAAGGTGAAGTTTTCTCCGTAGAATGTTAGCAATCCTGCCTGAACTCTTCCCCCAAAATTAAAATTCCGATTTTTCTTAAGTACAATTTGATTATTAGCGGGAACAATATCTACATTTTGTGAATCACTTATAAAAACACGTGGGATTCCGTTAATTGTTAATTCATTATTTGCGAGGTTTAAGACAGCATTATTCCCAGGAGCCCTGACAGTAGAAATAAAGTCAATTACATCGTAGTCAATGTTTTTCCCGCTTGCTGCAAGGTAATCAAGAAGTTGTTGTTTTATTTTAATCATTCCTGTTTCAGCCTTGTAAAACACAAAACCATCGATGGCCATTCTGGTTACCATATGCTGAACCTGATAAAGGGGTTTTCCCATCCAGTCTGCCAGGTCAGAAACGGGAAATTCATCTGAATAATACCATTCTGAGAATTTTCTAAGCAAAAACAGGGGATGTTGCTCATCTAAAGCCTGCATCTTGAAAAAATGATTTTCATTAAAATATGAAGCAGATTTAAACCTGGCCTCTCCAAGAGCTGAACCTCTTGAGAGTGTCAGACGAACAATTGGATCATCAAGCTTCCAGACCAACTGTTCAAAACTCATATCTACCATATGGTAGCTGTCAAAATATGGAGCACTTGTGAGGGGATTATCTGTGCGGAACAGAGACACCTCCCTGAATTGCATCCTGTATGCAAATCCAATATTCGGATGAAAAATGGAATCATTCTCCAGGTACAGGGATATGGTAGCCTGTTGACTTGAGATCCTGTTACCTTTTATCTGGAATGTAGGAGAACTTACAAACATTCTTAATGTGTCACTTGTATAAAATTTCAGGCCTGCAGGTTCTGTTTCATTTCCGGTACCTTTCATTGTGGCACCTTCAATTAATAATCCTCCTTCATAATCAATGTCGGGATAGATTCCTTTTACGGTATGTCTTTTCGTGTAAGATTCAAAAACAGGTAAAGTAGCCTGCTCAGGTCTTCTGGTAACTTTTACCCGGTCAGACAAAATCCCCAGTTCTCCATCAGGAAAATAATTCGGATGAGTGAATAGTGCTGAATCAGCTTTGTACCTGGACTTAGTAAAGTCTATTTTATAGTTTTTTAGTTTTGCATGAACTTCCGATTCATTAAGACCAGCCCGTTTCCAATTCACTACCCCTTTTTTTCCTGACCATGAATAAGTTGCTGGCTTATAAATTCCAGATGTTTGATAAATAACAATGCTGTCTCTTTGTGAGTAACATGTGAGGTTGGTATTCGAAAAAACAAAAGAGAGGGCATCATTGTAAACCATTCTTATATCTGAAGAACTGGTTTTCCATTTCAATGAACTTGACTGGTATAAAGTATTTTCTGTGATTGTGAGGTAAGAGATTTCAAGAAACTTATTGATCTTGGTAATAGAATACCTCTTATCTTCCAGAAGATCTACAAATCCCTTTTCCCAGGCATAATAATCCTCCTGGGGAAGTGCACCTTTCTTGAAACTTGAGAGTGCTCTGATATAATTTCTGAAATGTGGATAGGGTCGCGCTCGTCTATCTAACAGAAGGTTTGATATATTGATGATATGTAGCTTTTCTTCCTCATTAAAAGCTCCTGACTGGAAATAACTTACAAATTCATCCAGAATGAGTTGGTTTTCTTCATTGATGCGGGCAGACATCATGTTAATGAATTCTTCAAGAAAGGCAGTGGGTTCTTCAGGCAGGCTTTTCAAGGTTTGTGCACTGATTGTAGCTATCCCGAGAAACAGAAAAAGAAAAACTATTGAAAATATTTTTTTCATCAGGAATCTGAGATTTTGATTAAAAATAATTAAAAATAAGGAAGTGAGGGCAGGAATATCAACAAAATATTTTTGACTTATGAGACAGAAGCATGATATTTTC
The DNA here is from genome assembly GCA_034659155.1 of Bacteroidota bacterium. GTDB lineage: Bacteria > Bacteroidota > Bacteroidia > Bacteroidales > VadinHA17 > JAYEGO01. Next base: position 7,342 of record JAYEGO010000599.1, read on the forward strand.
TCCAATTTGGCAGATGCTTATAAGATATTAATTTACCGGTCTGATCGGAAGACCCTGTTATTTGATTTTATAAAAGGAATTTTCATATGTATAAACTGAAATTACTGACACTAAGGAAATTATTTTAATATGACCGCTATAAAATATTTTCTTAACATATTAGTTTTTTGTAAATTTAATTTCAGTTTGGATAAGTAAATTTGGAATAATTAACGAATGCTCTTTATGTCTGCTAAAATAATGGAGCTTAACATTATTCTGAGCATAAAAAAACGACCCTATAAGGGCCGCTTTAAATGTTTTCACAACGGAATAATCCTTATTGTGAATAGCTCAAATTGTAATACAAATATAACTAATTGTTAATAAATATCAAATCATAATGAAAAGAATATTAGGACTTGACTTAGGGACCACTTCTATTGGTTGGGCATTGGTGCAGGAAGCAGAGAAGGAAAAAGAATTATCATCCATTATGAAAACAGGAGTAAGGGTAATACCATATGGGATTAATTTAAAGAAAGTAGATAAAAACGGTAAAATATCTGAAATAAAAAATCTTGAACGGGATTTTCTTGCTGGAAGTGGAATATCTTCTAATGCAGGAAGGACTCA
>JAYEGO010000600.1:0-7914 GCA_034659155.1 Bacteroidota bacterium
GTTTCATGATTATGTTTAAGCGACTCAGGAGAGTCGCTCTACAGTACGAGCTACTTACCAACTGTTTCAGGACTAAGTCCTGGTAAATCTGGTTCGTTTTTTTTCTTTAAACAATCACAAAATGGATAGAAGAAATTTGATTATTTATCCAACCCGTGTGCTGTGAAATTGTATTCCCCTGAAAGATCTGTAACATTGGCTTCTGCCGGGGGGTTATGATTGCTGCCATAAAAACCTTTTCCTTCCCAAACGCCAGGATTCAATGGATCCATATTTGTGTCGCTATTGAAATCATAGCCGGCATACAGGTAATATGAACCTGCTTCAACATTTTCAGTGTTTATCTGATAATCAGCTTCAGTCTGGTTTACCGAGTATTGTTCTTTAATATTTTTTAAAGTGCCATTGGCCGGGTCGGTGTCATTATCAAGATAGATATAATATTCGCCAGCCACTGAGGTATATTCAAGTTTAAGTGTTCCTGATAAGATATTATCGTCTTCCTTTTCCTTTTCACAAGATGAAAAGATTAATGAGATTAAAACAACTGCAAGGCTTATTTTTTTCATTATAAAGATTTTAATTAATTAGGATATTAGCCAGGATCTAAATTTATTACAATTTACTGTACGGTGTTTCTTCTAATAGGTTTCGATATTGGTTCAAAAATAATTGTGGTTAAAACCTTAACCACTCCTTCACCCGTTCGGGAGAGACTGTTGCTATATCAAGCTTGTTTTTCTTGCGGAAGCCCATCATTTGTTGGTGGAGCTGGGTGTACTTTTCCACTTCTTTCAATTTCTCAATTGTAGTATATCCCAGTTCCTGCAACACAAGTATCCATTCTTCCGGAATTCCTAAGTCTGTGTATTCCTGCTGACTGCTGACTGCTGACTGCCGACTTTCTTCCGGTCTCATTTGTGGAAAAAACAAAACATCCTGGATTGAATGCGAATTGGTCATCATCATGGCAAGGCGGTCGATACCAACTCCTAAACCTGCTGTGGGAGGCATTCCCAGATCAATTGCTTTTAAAAAGGCTTCATCCAGGATCATGGCTTCTTCATCGCCTCGTTTCCCGAGTTTGAGCTGCTCTTCAAATCGTTCCCTCTGGTCAATTGGATCATTCAATTCAGAAAAAGCATTGCACAATTCCTTGCCATTCACAATGCCCTCAAAACGTTCCACCAAACCTTCTTTTGACCGGTGCTTTTTGGAAAGAGGAGACATCTCTACAGGGTAATCAGTAATAAAGGTTGGCTGAATGAGTTTAGGCTCGGCAGTTTCACCAAAGATCTCATCAATGAGTTTCCCTTTGCCCATAGACTCATCTACCTCAACTCCCAGTTTTTTTGCGGTCGCAAATAATTCTTTTTCTCCCATATCAGAAATATCCACTCCTGCATATTTTTCAATTGCCTCAAACATTGTAAAACGAGTCCAGGGGCGTTTGAAGTCAATGATGTTTTCACCAACCTGTACCTTTGTACTTCCATGCAGGTCTATGGCTACTTTCTCAATCATTTCTTCAAACATTTCCATCATCCAGAAGTAATCCTTATAGGTTACGTAGATCTCCATCTGGGTAAACTCCGGATTGTGAAAACGGTCCATCCCTTCATTCCGGAAGTCTTTTGAAAATTCATATACTCCATCAAATCCCCCAACAATCAGTCGCTTCAGGTAAAGCTCATTAGCAATCCTCAAGTACAGGGTTTGATCTAATGTATTATGATGGGTCTTAAAAGGCCGGGCAGCGGCACCACCATATATGGGCTGCAAAATGGGCGTTTCAACTTCAAGATAATCTTTCCCGTTAAGGAACTCCCGCATAGAATTTACAAGTTTTGTTCTTTGAATGAAGGTCTTCCGAACATCCGGATTTACAATCATATCCATAGAACGATTCCTGTATCTTTGTTCCGGGTCGGTAAAAGCATCCCAGGTTTTTCCATCTTTCTCCTTAATAATGGGCAATGGGCGAATAGATTTGCTGAGGATGGTATACTCCTTAACATTGACAGATATTTCTCCTACCTGTGTTTTAAAAACATTTCCTTTAATACCAATGATGTCACCAATATCGAGGAGCTTCTTAAATACCGTATTGTACATAGTTTTATCCTCACCCTCGCATATATTATCCCTGCGAAAATATGCTTGTATACGCCCCTGGCTGTCTTCCAGCTCAATAAAAGAGGCAGATCCCATGATCCTACGACTCATGATCCTGCCTGCCAGGCAAACTTCTTGAAAATTTTCTTTTTCGGGATTGAATTTTTCGAGAATTTCTTTGGAGTATCGATTCACCGGGTAAGCTGCTGCCGGGTATGGATCGATGCCCAAATTCCTGATTTCCCTCAAAGAATTTCTCCTGATTTGCTCCTGCTCACTATAACTTATAGTACTCATTGCTAATATTTTTTTGCAAAGATAGCATTTATACATTTTTCAGGCTTTTGAGACATGAAAAAAATTGAACAGAATACCTACCTTTGTAAAAGCATTTTGAAAGGAGAAGATCTTATGCATGAACAAGGAAAGATTGAGAGAAGAAATGGGAGATTGCCTTCCTGGTTCAGGATGGAAAGAGCCAGTGGGGAGACTTATCCAAAATTGAAAAATCTGGTTGAAAAATCTGGACTTCATACTATATGTACCAGTGGTAACTGTCCGAATATTGGAGAGTGTTGGAATGCCGGAACGGCGACATTTATGATTCTGGGCGACATTTGTACCCGGTCCTGTAAGTTTTGTTCGGTAAAAACCGGTAAACCATTGTTGCCTGATAAAAACGAAGCAAAAAAACTGGCCAATGCCATCCGAATTATGAAGGTAAAGCATGCCGTGATCACATCGGTTGACAGGGATGACCTGGAGGATGGAGGTTCGGCATTCTGGGCGGAAATAATTCAAGCTATAAAAGAAACAAATCCAGGGGTGACGATGGAAACCCTGATTCCTGATTTTGACGGGAAAGAAGAAAGCCTGGACAAAATAGTGAAAGCAGGACCAGAAGTAATTTCTCATAACCTGGAAACAGTTCCCAGACTTACACCACAAATTCGAAGTAAAGCAAGGTATGAGCGAAGCATGGGAGTACTTAAATACCTTCATTTGCAGGGATGCACTACCAAATCAGGAATTATGCTTGGTCTTGGAGAAACCGAAAATGAAATTATGGAGACTATGGACGATCTTCGGAAAGTGGGTTGTGAAATACTCACCATCGGGCAGTACCTATCTCCAACAAAATCACATTACCCGGTTCGGGAGTATATTCATCCTGATCAGTTCGAGAAGTACAGGCTGGCAGGTCTCCGAAAGGGCTTTACTCATGTGGAGAGCAGTCCCCTGGTTCGGTCTTCTTATCATGCCGAGAAACATGTAAAAAGGGAGCTTATAAACAAATGAGCAAAAAGGTTTTATTTGAGGACCTGGGCCTGATTGATTATAAAGAGGCATGGGATTACCAGGAAGTTTTACTTCAGGAAATGGTTTCCCGAAAGCTATCTACAAGTGAAATTAAAAATTCCCCGGAAGCAGGGAGCCTGATCTTTTGTGAACATCCCCATGTTTATACTATAGGAAGAAGCGGTTCAGAAGCCAATCTGTTGATGAACCAGGAACAACTCAAGAAAATTGGTGCTAGTTTTTACAAGATCAATAGAGGAGGAGATATTACCTACCACGGACCAGGACAGTTGGTTGGCTATCCCATTTTTGACCTGGAACGTCTTGATATTGGAGTAAGAAAGTATGTATATCTTTTGGAAGAAGCCATTATTCAAGCTTTGGCAGAATTTCACATTGCAGGCAACAGACTGGAAGGTGCAACTGGAGTTTGGTTAGATTCAAAAAACCCGTCAAAAGCCAGAAAAATTTGTGCCATTGGTGTGAGGGTTAGCAGGTTGGTTAGCATGCATGGATTTGCACTGAATGTGCAATCTGATCTTGACTATTTTCGTTATATAAATCCTTGCGGATTTGTCGATAAAGGCGTAACTTCCATGACTCAAGAAAATTTGAAGCCAGTGGGAATCGAGGAGGTGAAAAAAGTCCTTAAGCAAAAGATATCCAGTGTGTTTGACTTGTCTTTGGAGGATAAATAAAATCGAAGATGGATAAACGATGGGTAATAAAAAAGCCTGGGGATGCAGCTGAAGTAACCGCCTTGGCTGAAGCTTTGGATATTAATAAATCTGTTGCCAGTCTTCTGGTACAACGAGGACTGAAAAGTTTTGACGATGCCCGGAAATTTTTTAGACCGGAACTGGAGAATCTTCACGACCCCTTTAACATGATGGACATGAACCAGGCCGTGGACAGGATCATGTCTGCCATGGACAGGAATGAAAAGATCCTTGTCTATGGTGATTATGATGTGGATGGAACTACCTCCGTTGCATTACTTTACTCTTTTTTCAACAAATATTATAGCAATCTTGGTTATTATATACCTGATCGGGACACAGAGGGTTATGGCGTATCTACCAAAGGCGTTGATTATGCAGGGGCTAATAATTATTCGTTGATCATTTCTATTGACTGCGGAATTAAAGCTATTGAAAAGGTAAAGTATGCAAAAGATAAAGGGATTGATTTTATTATTTGTGATCACCATATGCCAGGAGAGACGCTGCCGGAGGCAGTAGCAATACTCGACCCAAAGCGGAAAGAATGTGGATATCCTTTTAAAGAACTTTCAGGTTGCGGAGTTGGATTCAAATTAATCCAGGCATATGCAAGAATTAATGGGATTGATTTTGAGGAGCTTATCCCCTTGTTGCAGTTGGTGGCTGTAAGTATTGCAGCAGATATTGTTCCTATCGTGGGAGAGAACAGGATTCTTGCTTTTCATGGCCTGGAGCAGTTAAACACAAATCCCGGGGAAGGAATTAAATCAATTCGGAAAATTGCAGGGATTGCAGACAGAGTGGTAGATATTGCCGATGTGATATTTAAAATTGGACCCAGGATCAATGCAGCGGGAAGAATGGAAACCGGTTCTAAAAGTGTGGAACTTTTGCTTGCAAAAAACCGGGAAGAGGCTTTTAAAATGAGTCAGAAAATTGACGGTTACAACAAGGATAGAAGAGTCATTGACCAGGGGATCACTCAAGATGCACTAATGAGGATATCCAGTGACAAACAATTGATGTACAGAAAATCTACGGTGCTCTATAATCCTAAATGGCATAAAGGGGTAATAGGTATCGTTGCTTCCAGATTGATTGAAACTTATTTTCGACCTACAGTAGTTCTTACAGAGTCAAATGGAATGGCCACTGGTTCTGCTCGTTCCGTGCCAGGATTCGATTTGTATGAAGCAATGGAATCATGCAGTCATCTGTTGGAAAATTTTGGGGGGCATATGTATGCTGCAGGCTTGACTCTTAAAAAGGAAAATATTTCAGAATTTGAAGAGTGTTTTGAGAAAGCTGTTTCCGAAACCATTACAGATGATCAATTGATACCTGTTGTGGATATTGATGCGGAAATTAACTTTAAACAAATTACAGATAGTTTTGTTCGGATTTTGAAACAATTTCAGCCATTTGGTCCGGAAAACATGGCTCCTGTTTTTGTGTCAAGAAATGTTGTGTCGGGATCAGGGACCAGATTGGTTGGTGCCAGTGGTGAGCATATAAAGCTTGAATTGATCCAGGAAAATGGAATTATTTTCAACGGAATTGCATTCAGTCAGTCCCCAAGTTTTGAATATATTCAACATGGACAAAGCTTCGATATTTGTTATTCTATTGATGAAAATGAATTTAGAGGAAGAACAAGCCTACAATTAAACATTAAGGATATAAAACCTTCCGTAAGAAATGCCTAAAATGCCTAAAGTGACTAGAGTGCCTAAAATGCCTAAAGCGTCTTGATTGTAAAAAGCTTAATGAGACATCCCCAGTTTTAATATTCTATTTTAGAGCAGTTTAATTACGAAAACTGTTAAGAAAGTAAGTCTTATATATCATTTCAGAACCAGGGAACTACGTAGTATACTACGTAGTAAAAGAAAAGTCACTTGTGTCGTGCGGTATAACATAAAGATGTACAAGCATATAGCTTGGAGCATAGTCTTTATTAATTGAATAGGGTTGTTGGCAACTTGCATTATGTGTAGCCTTATAAGAAATCAAAATTTAAGTCTTGCCTGCAGCTTTAGCTCTGTTTTATGATTTCCATTTATGGTAGTCAATCCTGAACCAATTAATTTCCTGTCGCTAAATGAAGTGCGTGAAATACGAAACCAGAGGTCAATGTGTTTGTTTAGTGAGGAATGAAGGAGAATGTACGCACGTATTCCTTTTCCATAGTAGGGAGGGATGGAAAATGCATATAGCACATCGTTTTCGTATGCATAAATCCGGTTATCATAACTGTCGGTATCAAATAGAGCATACCGGAAGGTTACATCAAGGGGGATTGAATTAGATTTGTAAATTATATCCTGGTAAATCAGGTATCCTTCACTGAAGCTTTCATTTTTGTTTAAGCCGGTCCACTCAACCCTGTTTCTCAGTTTCAGGCTGCCTGATAGCTGGTAATCTACCTGGTATCTTACTCTCCATTTCTGTTTTTCGCCGGTTTTTACCATTTCTTCTACAGTTGGAAGGTTCTCACTTTTCTTTTCATATTGTATCCTCCAATGCATGTTTAGGGAATTACTTGTGGCATAATTAGCCTGGAAAAAGAATTCCGATCCCCTGGAGGGGGCTGAAGTCCTGTATTTCAACCATGGAAATGAAAAGATGTCGATATAGGCCGAAAAATCCCATTTTCTAAAGGGGAAAATCCTGGCTCCGATGTAAAAGCCATTTTCATTAAGGATGGATGAATTTTCACTGAAAGCATTGCTGTATATTGGAATAAAACCAGGGCTGTAGTACCTGTACAAAATGGCAAGGGATAGCTGTTCGGCCAAAGGGAAGAGGCCTCCCTGGATAAATGCCCAGCCATGGCCTGGGGCACAGGACACTTCTCCGAAAACAGTACCCTTACGAAATGTATACTTATAATCTGATCCAATTTTATTTCCTGATTTCCCACTGAACTCAGATGCTTCATAGGGGGAATCTCCTGCACTGATTTCTGCATCATATAGGAATTGTACCATAGTAAATCCGGCATGGAAGCGATTTTTTGTATAGTTCAGGTTCCCGCCATAAATAATTTCAGATAGAGACTTTCTATCAGATATTTCTCCAGGTGTTGCATGAATTCCAGTTTCAATAAATCCGGAAACATGGTTTGGTTCCTGATCCAGGCTATCTCTTTCCAGTACATTGGCATCGATCTTTTTGGAGGAAAAAAATGCACTAAAATCAAAATCACCAAGTTTTATAGTTGTAGCCATACCTCTGAAAAACTGGTTTTCATTTGTGGAAGTATAACGCCGGATTCCTGACTGTCGTTTCTCAATTAATAAAGCTTCAGTAGATTTTCCATAGGCGAATCCTGACCATAAATTTAGTCCCTGTCCAAACCTTGGTTCATAGTCTCCAATAACAATGGTCTTTATTTTCCAAACATTATTTAACTGTATAAAGCCGGAATAATAATCGTACCCTTTTTTGTTGCTTCCTGAAAAAAACTCCTCCCCGGCATCCTTTTCTGCAGTAAAGCCCAATAATAACTGTTTTTTGTAGGAATATGAATACCGGGAATAGACTTTCCATGGTGATCCCAGGTACCGTGAATTAGGCCGTTCAGATAAAGCAGAATCGCTGATAGGCAAATATCCTTCCTGTGTTTCCAGAATACTCTGGGTTCTGATAAGAATTTGATGTCTCCCATACCTGACTGGTTTTTTAAGATCTATGGTTTGTTTCGTTTGAGTTTGTTCCAGGCTGATAAATGGAGAAATAAGCTCAACCGTACCCTGGTCAAATCCATAAACAAATT
>JAYEGO010000601.1:0-1851 GCA_034659155.1 Bacteroidota bacterium
CTTGCGGATGTTCAGTATTTCCATCATGATCTCATTTCTGGGGGTCCTGGGAATGTTTTTAAAGATGTTTAAAATTGTATGACGCGCCAAGGGTTTCATCCGCCTGATCGGTCACAGATTACGGTATATGAAAAAGTCAAAAATCGGCAAAGGAATATGAAGAATATTTTCTGAAGCCTGAAAGATATTTCTGGTCACGATAATTGGCCGGCGAGTTTTATATCTTTTGGAAAAATTCCGTATTGCAACCGGCAGATTCGGGGCTCTGTTCCGGAATTTTATTTCAATAGGGGTCTTTGACTCCCCATGGTCAATAATGAAATCAATCTCAGCTTTACTGATTGTTCTGAAATAAAAAAGATATTCTTCTTGTATATAATGGCTGAGCATAAGAAAAGCCAGATTCTCCGCATCCTGACCACTGATATCATCATACGTTAATGGATAACGGTTGAGAATAAAGTTCCTCAGTCCTGGATCGAGAATAAAAATTTTCTTCATTTTCGAGATCTCTTTTCGCGTATTTGTGAATAGAGGCGGTAAAAAATGGCAGAGATAGGTGCCCTGCAGAATATCGAGATACTTGTTCAATGTATTGATTGAAATCCCAAGAGTATTGGACAGGGATTGTTTGTTCAGCAAACCGGCGGCTTCCGAACACAATACTTTTATCAGGCTGTTGAACGCGCTTACATTTTCAACCTTGAGAAAGGCGATAACATCTTTCTGGATATAGGTTGAAAAGAGCTCGCGGACAAGGGTTTTCCTGAGTTCGTCTTCATCGGTGACTAATATTTCAGGATATGCGCCATACCTTGCATACTGAGCCAGAAGTATTTCCAGACTGACTCGATGCACCTCATAAAGAATTTTCCACTTCTCTAGATCGTCAAGCGCTGTCCTGAAAGCTTTTTCAATGCCGGGCGCCTTGAAGCGGACGAATTCACTGAACGAAATACGATCAACTGGAAATTCAATCTTCCTGCCTGTCAGAAATTCGCTGTTTTTAGTAACTTCAAGTGATGATGAGCCCGTAACAATAAATTGCAAAGACCTGCAATATTTATCATGGAGGACTTTAATAAACATCCCGGCATTCCGGATATATTGGAATTCGTCAATAAAGACATAGACCTTGCCGCTGGAAATGCTTACCTCGCTTTCAAGCCGGGCGATAAAATGCTCCGGGGTCTTGAATATTACATTTTCAAAATCTTCATCCGCGGAAATATAAAAGGTCTTCTCACCTTTTTTTGAAAGACGATTCAGGATTTCCTTAATGATGGTTGTCTTGCCGACCTGTCTGGCTCCCTTAAGAAGCAGGACTTTTTCGGAATCGAGATGCCGGATGATTTTTTTAAAAATATTTCGTTGAATAAGCATGAATTGCCTCCGGGACTATGATAGAAAATCGTGGTTAAATCTATCAGGCATCTGATAAAAAAACAAGCAAAACGTGAATGAAGAAATAGAGGACAGGCGAAATGTGCGTTTTGTGTCGGCGTGCCCTGAGCCCGTGCAGATGGGTTGCTGGTGAACGGTTACCCGGCCCCGACATCGGGCTTAGGGTCTGGAAAGAAATAACTTGGGTAATTCCGATCCGAAATGTGTTGCAGATTTAGTCGGTTTGATATTCACGAAACCGCAAGCGTAGCAGGGCTACGGTGAGGATTTCGGGGATGTCAAACCGGCTAAAGGTGTGATACAGTTCGGAAACGGAAAATCCAAGTTATTTCTTTCCAGACCCTAAGAATGTAATCGTTCTCAGGCGCTCCATATATGTTATGACCGAAACAATGATTAAAACTCTAAGAAAGACCTCGTGATTTTATTTTTTTAGCAGGCCGAAAG
>JAYEGO010000602.1:0-1850 GCA_034659155.1 Bacteroidota bacterium
CTTTAATCTTTTATCTTCAACTCACGACTCATCACTCATTACTCAAAACTTCTTTCTTCAACCTCATCCACATAAGCACACCCCGTCCAATCATAAAGCACATAAATGCCAGCCATAAACCATGGTTCCCAAGAGAATTTTTCAGGAGATAATACACAGGCAGATAAAATAGTAGTGTGGCAATAATCATACTATTTCTCATCCCTGTTGAAGCAGTGGCTCCAATAAATATTCCGTCAAAAAGGAAAGCTGGAAAAGTGATGACAGGAACAAGTGCGACCCAGAACAGATAGGGTAGGGCAGACTCTATAAGATCATGGTTGTTGGTAAGTAAGCCAAGAATAAATTTTCCCCCTGCAAAATAGCTAAGAGAAAAAGGAATACTGATAAGGGCTCCCCAAACGAAAAGTCTTACTATGGTTTGCTTGAGCCTTACAGTATCCCTTGCTCCAATATACTTCCCACTCAAAGCCTCCGCAGCATAGGCAAAGCCATCAATGAGATAAGAAAAAAACATAAAGTATTGTAATAATAGTGTATTTATAGCAAGTATCTCATTTCCCATAGTAGCAGATTTTGCCGTAAAGAATGAAAAGGCAAAAATCAGGAAGAGAGTTCTTATAAAGATGTCCTTATTGAGGGAGAAGAATTTCTTAAGAGCTCTGGCATCTATCATCTTTGGGTAGGACCAGTGCCGGTTAAGTTTTCGGTAATATTTCCAATACAAGATAAAACTCAGCAGCAATCCACCGTACTGGGCAAGAACCGTCCCAAGGGCTACACCATCTGATTTCATGCCCATATAGAAAACAAAGAAAAGGTTAAATCCAAGATTCAGGAGGTTGACAAATATGGTAATGATCATGGGAAACCGGGTGTTTTGCATGCCAATGAACCAACCCATAATTGAGTATAAGCCGAGAGTAGCCGGAGCTGCCCATATTCGGATATAGAAGTATTCCCGGGCCAGGATTTCCACCTCTTCACTGCCTTCCAGAAAATAGAAACTTATCATTGCTATTGGTTTCTGCAACAGAAGTATAAACAAGCCTCCCATGCCACCAATCAGCAGGGAGCGGGAGAGAATGAGTATGCTTTCCCTCAAATTTCTGGAACCATATGCCTGCGAAGTCAGACCTGTGGTACCCATGCGTAAGAATCCAAATCCCCAATAAATAAAATTAAAGATCATTGTTCCCAGTGCCAGGCCTCCGATGTATTCAATTCCTTCCAGGTGACCAACCAGTGCCAGGTCTACCATCCCCAGCAGGGGAATAGAGATATTGCTGATAATGCTTGGAATAGCAAGTCGTAAGATCTTCCGGTTCATGGTCTCATGTTGATTTGCGAAAGTATATATTTATTTTTAAGGCTAAAGCGGATAAAGCTTCATTTATGTATTCTTTCTCCCCCTTTTTTTTCAAGGGGGAGTACTCCGACGCAGTCGGAGGGAGGGGGTTCTGAAGACATACTTATTACATCCATATGTTCAGCGCCCTCAGCCTTCGTTTCTTTCTTTGCGCTCCTTTGCGCCTCCTCCGCGTCACTCTGCGTAATCATTATTCTATTCTGCAATTAGTGCATTCGTCTTCCATCCGTGCATTAGTCTTCAATTAGTGAATCTGTGGCTTTCTTTTTTTCAACTCAGATGCATTTTTAATACCTGGATTTTGCGAGCCTGTATTATCTTTCACGCTCAAGTAAGCCCTGGTCATTGCGAACGAAGTGACGCAATCTGCATATTTTTTGCATGATGTTTACCAGAAACACTCATACTTGTCTGACCAATCCAGATGGTCTGACGAGTAAGCATTATTCCAACATTATTTCTTTTACCTTTAATCTTTATT
>JAYEGO010000603.1:0-7889 GCA_034659155.1 Bacteroidota bacterium
GTTAATAAAGGAAGGTTGCCGGGTGCATTTCACAGAAGATCAGGACAAAATACCTATTCCTTTTTCAAGTCTGGCTAAAAAAGATTCTACTTTGATAGTATATACCCCTGCAGTTTCAAAGGATCATGCCGAGTTAATGTTTTTTGAGGCCAATAAATATCATATACTGAAAAGGTCAGAAGTTCTGGGCTTGATTTCAGCAAAACTTAAAACTATTGCCATAGCTGGAACTCATGGAAAAACTACTGTTTCTGCCATTTTAGCTCATATCTTGAAACAATCAGAGACTGACTGCACAGCATTTCTGGGAGGTATTTTAAAAAATTACAATAGCAACTTACTTTTTGGCTCCGGAGAATTAGCTGTTATTGAAGCAGATGAGTTTGATCATTCTTTCCTGCACTTAACTCCATTCGCTGCCATCATTACTTCTATTGACCCCGATCATTTAGATATATATAAAGATCGCTTGAATTTGTTGAGATCTTTTGGCCTTTTTGTTGGAAAGATCAAAAAGGGAGGAAAACTTTTACTGAAAAAGGGGGTTGATCTTCCACTGTCAGAGGATCAGTTTACCGGTATAGATATTCTCAGTTATTCGCTTGATTCTGAAGCAGATTTTTATGCTAAAAACATTCATCTGATTGAAGGATATTACCTTTTTGATGTGGTGATCCCGGGAGGTTTAGTTGAGGGATTACGGTTAGGAATGCCTGGGAGAATTAATATTGAGAATGCTGTTGCTGCTGTATCTATGGCTTGGCTTTTAGATATCCCTATGGAAATAATCAAGAAATCATTGCTTGGTTTCCGAGGTATTCAACGCAGGTTTGATTTTCAGTTTGAGCATCCAGAGATTGTCTATATTGACGATTATGCTCATCACCCTGTAGAATTAAACTCCTTCATACAGTCAGTTAAACAATTGTTTCCAGGGAAAGATATAACTGGCATATTTCAGCCTCATTTGTTTTCAAGAACGCGTGACCTGTATGTAGATTTTGCGAAGAGCCTGGAAAGCCTGGATGAATTGATCCTTTTGGAAATTTACCCTGCCAGGGAAAAAGAAATTGAAGGAGTTTCTTCAAAAATGATCCTGGATAAAGTCGGAATCAAGCGAAAAGCAATTATGAATAAAGATCAGGTTCTGGATTATGTACAAGAAACTAAGACAGATGTATTACTTACTATGGGTGCCGGAGATATCAATACATTGAGAGAGTCAATTGTGAAAATATTAGAAGAACGGAAAACATTTGAGTGAAATGAAAAGGCTTTTGAACATATTGGTCTTGTTTGGCGTGGTGGCATATTTGATTGTTGTCCTCGGTCTTGTCTCAGATAAAGTAAATAAATCTCCATGTCAGTCATTGAATATTACAATTGTAGATTCTGCTGATAATCACTTTGTGTCAGGCAATGATATATACCAATTAATTGTTAAGGATCAGATTAACCCTCTGGGAGGTGAATTGGGTAAGGTTAACACAAAAGAAATGGAGGAAATAATCAGAAATACTCCATTTGTGAAAACAACGGAGATTTATAAAAGTTCAAATGGGAAATTAAATGTATGCATAACTCAAAGGGAGCCGATTATAAGAGTAATTGATGAGCATGGAGAGGGGTACTATATAGACAAAGAGGCTAATATATTGCCCCTGGGAGAGTATTATACAGCCCGGGTAGTGGTAGCAAATGGTTGGAATCTGGCTGGAGGAACACCCGGGGATAACCTTATTGAGCTTAAAACAGATACTAAATATACTATGATCTATGATCTATATCAATTGGGAGTTTTTATTTACAATGATGATTTTTGGAGGGCTCAGGTTGAACAGATTTACCTGACTAAGCTTGGAGAATTTCAGCTGATCCCCAGGGTAGGGGCACATATTATTGAGTTTGGTGACATTAGTAACTACCAGGATAAATTTGATAAATTGTATGCATTGTATAATCAGGGATTTCAAGATGAGGGCTGGAATAAATACGTCAAAATTAATTTGGCATTCAAAGATCAGGTTGTTTGCACAATGAGATAAAAAATGAATATTAATAGAAATAATGTTTAACCGGATAAACACTTAACCATGAGTAAAAATGAAAAAATAATTGCTGCCATTGATATAGGCACAACAAAGATTGTGTCAATTATTGGCAGAAAGAATGAAAATGGGAAACTTGAAATTCTCTCATTAAGCAAAGCTCCTTCGAAAGGAGTGAAAAGAGGTGTTGTTCAGAATATTGAAGAAACAGTAAATGCAATCAGATCTACTATTGAGGAAATACAGAGTAAGTCAGGTATAATTTTCTCTGAAGTATTCGTTGGCATTGCCGGACAGCATATAAAAAGTATTAGAAACAGGGGCTATATCAATAGAAATTCTGATGACGGAGAAATTACAAAGGATGATATTCGCCAGCTTATTGAAGATATGCGTAACATACCTATAGAAGTTGGAGAAGAAATTATTCATGTTTTGCCCCAAAATTTTATTGTAGATCATGAAACAGGGGTAAAAAATCCTGTTGGAATGTCAGGAAGAAGGCTGGAAGGTAATTTTCATATTGTGATAGGAAAAGTAGCTTCTGCAAGAAATATTGAAAAGTGTGTAAATAGGATAGGTTTGGAGATCAATGAATTGATACTGGAGCCTCTTGCCTCATCTGAAGCTGTGTTAACTGATGATGAAAAAGAGGCTGGAGTTGTTCTGGTTGATATTGGAGGAGGAACAACAGATGTAGCAGTTTACTACGATAATGTTATCAGGCATACTGCGGTCATTCCGTTTGGAGGGAATGTGGTTACCCATGATGTAAAAGAAGGTTGTTCCATTTTAAACAGACAGGCTGAATCTTTAAAAGTTCAATATGGATCGGCTCTTGGAGATATTGCCCCAGCTGATAAGCTTGTTACTATTCCGGGAATCAGTGGAAGGGAGCCAAAAGAAATTTCATTTAAGAACCTGGCATATATCATACAATCCAGGATGGAGGAGATTATTGATGCGGTTAGTTATGAAATTCAGAATTCTGGGTTTTCAGATAAATTAGCTGCAGGCATTGTTTTAACCGGAGGAGGGGCATTATTGAAACATTTACCTCAACTTGTTAAGTTTAAAACAGGAATGGATGTGCGTATTGGATTACCCAATCTTCATCTGGCAGGTGAGGTAGATGAGGAGATTAATCAGCCCATGTATTCTACCAGTATAGGTCTTGTACTAAAAGGATTTGAGTATTCCAGTCCAAATGAAAACATGAAAAAAACAAGCGAGGAGGTTCCAATTGACCTTATTGAGGAAGACGATTTTGAGGAGGAAGAAACAAGCAAAAGGGGTATTTTCGAAAAATTTAAAGGCACATTGATAGATATCTTTAATGAAAATGGAGTAAAAATGGAGTAAACGAATTTCGTTTATCCGGAATTAGTTTTGATAATAATTTAAAATTCAAATATTATGGCAGAAGAACTCATGAATTTTGATCTCCCGGTTGATAAATCTTCTATTATAAAGGTTTTGGGGATAGGCGGAGGTGGAAGTAATGCAGTAAACCACATGTTTAGCCAGGGAATTAAAGACGTAAATTTTATGGTTTGCAATACGGATGCACAAGCTCTTGAAAACAGTCCGGTTGCAGTAAAAATACAAATAGGTGAATCTATTACAGAAGGTAGGGGAGCAGGAAATAAGCCTGAAGTTGGCAGACAAGCAGCACAGGAAAATCTGGATGATATTATTGAAACCTTATCGAAAAATACCAAAATGGTATTTCTGACTGCAGGTATGGGAGGAGGAACAGGAACCGGTGCTGCACCGGTTATTGCAAAAGCCTGTCGGGAATTGGGAATTCTAACAGTTGCAATTGTAACAATTCCCTTCCGGTTTGAGGGACAAAAAAGAATTCAACAAGCAATAATCGGGATTAATGAATTGAAAAATAATGTGGATTCTTTGCTGGTGATAAACAATGAAAAATTGAGAGAAATCTACGGTGATTTGAAACTTTCAGAGGCCTTTTCCAGAGCAGATGATGTTCTATCAAAAGCAGCAAAAGGAATTGCTGAAATTATCACAGTTCATAGTTATATCAATGTTGATTTTGCTGATGTTGAGACGGTTATGTATAACTCCGGAGTTGCCATGATGGGCTCAGGTGAAGCCTCCGGGGAAGACAGAGCCAGGAAGGCAGTAGAAATAGCCATTACTTCACCTTTGCTAAATTCAAATGATATAACCGGAGCCAGTAGTATTTTACTGAATATCACTTCAGGTGAATCTGAAGTAAGTATGGATGAGGTGGGTGAGATTACTGATTATATAAACTCGGCAGCAGCTGATGATGTAATGATTATCTGGGGAACCGGGCAAGATGAGAGTCTGAAAGAGAAAGTAGCAGTAACGGTAATAGCCACAGGATTTGAACCAAGTTCAATTCCTGAATTATATACAGAGAAAAGAAATACCGAGAAGGTATTCCTGAAGGAACCGGAACAGGATAATCTTATTCCTGATTCAAGCTTTGAAGTAAAAGATAACAATATTGGCCCCTATACCATTGATGAATTTAACACTAATCAAAGAACCATAGACTTTGAGGTAAGTTCAAATGGAGAATTGTCAAATTCTTCAGGACAGAATAATGATGAAGGCTATGAATTGCTTGATGAAGAGCAAACAGCAGAAAGGATAGAGAAAATCAAGAAGCATCAGGCCTATCTGAAAAATCAAGGATACCTGGAAGAGGACAAGGATAATGAAATTGATGAGTTGGAGAATCAGCCGGCTTATATCCGGAAAAACAGAAAAATTCATAAACCGGTACACTCGTCCAGCAAAAGAATATCTAAATATTCATTAAATGATGATGAGGAAAATGGAACCCGTCTGAGTTCTGACAACTCTTACCTGCACGATAATGTAGATTAATAGAACTTTGATCTTTTATCTACAACATTGGCAATTTCAAGCAGAGCGTTATAAACTTCAAAATTAACCCTGTTGCTGAAATTACTAATCAGTGAATTCTTTTGGAATGCTTCATCCAGATCGGTATTTTCATTTATGCTTGTGACAACTGCAATATAAACTCCATTCAAACCTTTAACAGGTTGGGAAATAGTGCCCTCAGAAAGGCCAACCACTGTACCAATTAAAGCTGGTTCAATGCCTGCCCCGGGTATAGAAAAGGAGTTGAAATTAATTCCACTTACCTCCTCAACCCGTGTATTAAGGGTTTCAGCAAGATCTTCAATATTTGATATCTCAGCCATACTATTCTCAAGTGTCTGTATTAATTCTACTGCTTTTTTATCATTTCTTACATTGAATTCAACATCTGTTTTTACCTGGTCAAAAGGAGCTATGCCTTTTTCTTTCACATCAGTTAAATAGGCAACTACAAAAACATTTTCTAATTCAAAAACAGCTTGTTTGTTTAAATCAAGAACAATGTTGTTAAGTTCTGATTGGTACATAGCACGAATTAATTCCCTGGGTGATTCAAGTCCTGGAATTTGACGATCATCTTCCTTTATATCATTGGCAATTCTTTTGGTAAGGCCTTCATCTTCATCAATAGAGGCTATAAATTTTTCATAACTGTTATTTATGCCGGCAAAGCGGCTTGCTTCAGAATATACCAATTCATAGGTTGCTGTGCTGGCTTGTATAGCCCTTGTAACAATTCCAACCTGTACTTTCTTGACTTTCGTACCCTGTTCAAGTATTTCAATTATATGCCAGCCAAACTGTGATTCGGCTAAAACTACTTCCCCCTTACTTCCTTTAAAACATGCATCATTAAATGGCTGAACCATTGACCCTTCATTGAACCATCCCAGGTCTCCTCCTAATTGAGCACTACCCTGATCATCAGAATTCATTAAAGCCAATATAGCAAAATCAGTGCCTGACTCTAACAATCTTTTTAAGCTATCCGCCATTTGAGAAGCTGCTTCTGCAGATCTTTCAGCGGAGGGACTAATAAGTATATGCCTGGCATGTACAGAATCTGGCAAATAATTAATTTCACTTAATCTGGCAAGTTTATAACTTTCATTTTCAAAATAGGGCCCAAAGCTGGCACCTTCTTCATTTTCAAACATAAAATCATTGATAACCTCGGGTAATTCCCCTTGCTTGTAGTTCCTGAAATCATAAGGAAGGTCAGAATTAGCATTAACAAATTGAGGTATAACTGAAGTATTTTCAAATTCAGATTTAATATCATTAATCCAATCTTCAGTGTCTTTTATGTCTTTTCCTGAGGGCTTCACTTCGAAACTCACATACTCAACATTCCTTGAGGCAGTTTGTTCATAATTATCCTGATGTTCGTTATAGTATTTCTTTAGTTCATCTTCCTTAATACTAATAACGGAATCGGGTATGCTTGAATATCTCTGAACAATATATTTAAAATCGACCTGTTTGTTACTATTACTAAGACTATGGCTTACCTGATTTGAGTTTACATACAAACCTTTTTGAATAAGAGTAAGGTATTTGTTAAACATATGCTCATCGTCAATTTGAGTTTCCATGAACATCCAATATTTCTTTTGATTCCCTGTTGGGTCACTTTCCATATTTTTAAGAAATCGAATCAAAGCTCCCCTGTCAAAAATCCCAGTTTGCTGGTCAGTAAATAGTTGTCGAACATATTGATGGGGATTATCTCCCTGAATCAAGTCAAAAAGTTCTTCAGAACTTACACCCAATCCCAGTTTTTTATATTCACCTGACATAACAAATTCTCTGATCATCTGGTCCCAGGTTTGTTGCCGAATGCTTAATGATGTCTGCTCGTCCATGCTGGTATTGCCTGAAAGTTTGTAAATCTCAGTAAGATCGCTTATTCTTTTGTCATATTCCAGGTAAGAGATAGATTGGTTTGCTACTTCAGCAATTTCCAGTTTCTTTTTCATCCCCATGGCTTGCGAGTTGCCTCCACCCAGAAAATCTCCGAGCACAAAGGCCAAAATAGCCAGCCCAATAATTATTGCAATGAGTAATCCTGCTCTATCCCTTATAGTTTGTAATGTTGCCATGAATGATGATTTGTTATTGGTTGAAACAAAAATTCAGGGTGCAAATATAAGAAAAATGCGGCATGTTAAAGCTTCTTCATTTATTTTTTAAAAAAGTTCTTCGACTTTAGAATAAGATGGAGCTTTTTTGTTCTAGGAGTGATCAAGAATGTTAAGTTGGACTAATTCAATTCGGGTTTCACTAACTTTTAAAACCTTATAACGATATAATCCTATGTCAATATGGTAATTCAGTTTTGGAATGCTTTCGTAATAATATAAAATTAACCCGGCCAGGGTTTCAAAGTCATCTTTTTTTGGAAGGTTCAATTTATATTTTTCATTCAGGTAGTCAATTTCGAGCCTTCCCGAGAAAATATACTCATTTTCATTAATAGTTTTTTCGACAAGTTCAATAGTATCGTGCTCATCTGTGATTTCTCCAAATATTTCTTCCAGGATGTCCTCTATAGTTACAATTCCGGAAGTTCCTCCAAATTCATCAACAACCAGGGCAATTTTCATTTTTTCATCTACAAACATTTTTAAGAGCTTGTTGGCATGCATTGATTCCGGCACAATATCTAAGGGAACGATATATGGTTTAATATTTATAACCTTTCCAAAAAGGTCTTTCATGTTTACATATCCGATAATATTATCAATTGACTCCTTAAAGATTAAAATTTTTGATAAGCCCGATTCAATGAAAATCTGCCTTAATTCCTCCACACTTGTAGTTTCATCAAGGGCAACAAGCTCAGTTCGTGGTATCATACATTCCCTGAGCTTTACCCTGGATAAATCAAGGGCATTCTGAAATATTTTCAAGCTGGAGTCCTCTTCCTGATCC
>JAYEGO010000604.1:0-1839 GCA_034659155.1 Bacteroidota bacterium
ACTTCTGCAAGGTATTTATTTTCTTCACAGGCTTTTCGTATCAGGTTTATGTATTCCTGTGTATGGACAAGGTCTAACCATCTTTCGCCATTTACAGTTGTATCAGGCAGATCAATAAAATCCTTAATTCTATACGAACCTTCAGCAGTGCAATACGGGTTATGCTTAAGAAATAGTTTATTAAAAAGGAGTTCCATCCAGTTAATTAAAGCTGCAAATTTACTATTTCGATTCAGAAAATATGAACTTCAGCCAGGTTTTTAAGTATATTTATCCGGAATATAAAGATATTACACATGGAATACACCGAAATTCTAATAAACATCCGAAAAATTCTCAGATCCCTCAATCTTGAATCAAAAAAAATTCAAAAGGAATATGGTGTGAGCATTCCACAATTAATGTGTCTTGATTACCTGGGCAGTATGAAAGACTTCAGGTCAACACAGGGGAATATTGCACGCTATTTAAACCTGAATTCAAGTACAATGTCTGGTATTGTTGACAGGCTTGAAAGTAAGGGATTTGTTGCAAGATTGCCTAATCCTGAAGATAGGAGAACGGTCTTTATTTCCCTGACATCAAATGGAGCTAAATTATTAGAAGTCTCTCCTCAGCTCTTACATAAACGATTATCTAAAAAACTTGAAAAGTTGCCCACCCATCAAATTAATAAGATTAACAATGCTTTAAAAATTCTTGTTGAGGGTTTTGAAATAGAGGAAATTTCAGCATCCCCAATTATTACCATTGAAGATCCTATTGTGATTAAGCCTGACAAATCATGAGATTAATTAACCTTTGGTTGTTTTAAAATTTTGAATAAAATCTCGATAAGCATGCTCATATAAATAAAAAATGCTACTTTTGTTCGTATAGGAACTAAAGATTAGTAATTATGAACAAAAATCAAAGTCAGCAATTATTATTTGGAGTTTATAAATACCTTAAACAAAGGGATTTCGAGAACTTTAAAGTTGATTTACCGAATTTGGAGAAGCCAAAAAAGATTGTAGAGGAACGAACCAATAAAATATATCAGCCTGATATGACAGCTACACATAATGGATCACTCTGTTTGTTTGAGCTTATTGCATATGAAATTCCTAAAGATGAAAAGGATAGCTGTCTTAAAAAATGGAGGGTTTTGAGCCGATATGCAGCATCTAAAGAGGGGAAATTATATTTAATTGTTCCTGTAGACCAATTTGAGCTAATAATGGCATTAATCAATACTCATAATCTTGAGAATATTGGCATCCTGCAATTTCAATCACACTAAATTGGTTTAGTAGATTATTATTAAACGCATCTATATTAGTATTTTGCCAAGTTAATTATGCATCCACTCGACCTTACTATTTTCATTGTATACATTATTACAATGCTCGGAATAGGGGTATTTTTTCATATCCGCAATAAAGGTATTGATGACTTTTATGTAGGAGGACGCAAAATAGGAAGTTGGCATATTGGATTTTCTGTGGTTGCCACGGATGTTGGAGGTGGTTTTTCAATCGGTCTTGGAGGCTTGGGGTTTGCTATTGGCTTATCTGGTTCCTGGATGCTATTTACAGGATTACTTGGTGCCTGGCTGAGTGCTGTTTTCCTGATACCGAGGATCAAGATCCTTTCAGATAAAAAGAACCTCTATACCTTTCCACAAATATTTGAAACATTTTACAATTCAAAAGTTGCAATTGTAGCAGGGATTATATCTGCAATTGGCTATATTGGTTTTACAAGTTCCCAGCTACTGGCCGGCGCAAAGCTGGCCTCAGCAACTTTTGAAGGCCTCAATCTCCAGTATGCACTCATTCTTATGGGAACTGTTGCTGT
>JAYEGO010000605.1:0-1836 GCA_034659155.1 Bacteroidota bacterium
TTTATTCTTTATATGAAAAATGGTGCAAGGATATATCTTGCTTTATTATTTCTAATAAGTTTCCTGGGAGTATTATCTGATCAATTAATGTTTATATCCATTACCTTTCCGATTTTGGGACTATCTTTTTTCTTGAAAAAATCACCTTATGATAAGAAAAAATTATTGCTTACGGGAGGATTGACAGCATTGTCATCGATTTTGGGGATGCTGGCTTTTATTTTATTACGGAATCTTAATGCCATAAGCTTTGGCTCTGATCATAAGATATTTGCATTTGATGATATATTCAATTCCATACAGGTTTATTTAAAATATACATTAAGTATTATTTCCCATTTAAATCTGAATTCACTTATTCTTCTTATAGCAATTTTCTCTATAATTATTGGCATAGTTATAAGCAGCAATAGTGTTATACAAAAGAAGAAAATTAATGATTTGTCCTTCTATATTTTGTTTTCTACTCTATTCTCGCTTATGATGATAGTTGCCCCTTTAGTTAATGGGAATTTTACCGGAATAGACTGTTTCAGGTATAATATTTACCCTTATTATTTAGGCATTCTAAATTTGCCATTACTTATCATTAGATCAAAACCGTGGGTTAATAGAGTGAGTGCTTTAGGTATTTCTGTTTTAGCGGGGTATTATATTATTCTGATTATTAATAGTTTCTCCATAACCAGATTAAAAGCTTTTTCAGAGTATTATCCTAATAAAGTAAAAAGTATTGATAGAATTGCCCGGGAAGAAGGTTTACTAAAAGGGATTGGTAATTATTGGGATGCAAAATTTATTACTATGTTCTCAAAACAAAATGTTAGAGTGTATGCTGTACATAGTAATCTGACAAAATATTATCATGTGGCAAATGAGAATTGGTTTAATGCAGATACAGCTATTTTTAATTTTGTTATTGATAGAGACATAAATCATACTGCAATTACGGAAGTTTTTTACTTAGATACAATCAGGTATATTCAAAGCTCTACGAGCATTATTAAAGTCCCGGAGTTTACCTATGAAGATGGTCAATCGGCGCCAGTTTTGTTAGATCCTGGAATTAAATAAAAATTGGTTTGCACACTGAAGCTTATTGAAATATAAGTAATGAAACAAGCTCAGCAGAATGAAGGTTTAAAAAGGAAATTGGGTCTTTTCCCGGTTACTAATATCGTTGTAGCCAATATGATTGGCACCGGGATTTTTGTCACTTCCGGATTACTTTTAGCCGACCTGGTAGATCCTGTCTTAATGATCTTCCTTTGGCTTGCTGCCGGCATCATGGCTTTTTTCGGAGCAATGTGTTATGGCGAACTTGGTGCGGCCTTCCCTCAAGCAGGCGGAGAATATATCTTTCTTTCTAAATTATTCCATCCTATGGCTGGTTTCTTAAGTGGATGGGTATCTTTTATTGTTGGTTTTTCAGCACCTATTGCTGCTGCATCAATCGGGTTCAGTGAATATTTTTTTCGTGCCCTGCCGGGTATTTATGTTCTGGGCGAAGCAGTTAGTATCTCTGACCCTCAAAATCTTAAAAGGATTGTTTCTGTTTCTATTATTCTGATATTTACCATGGTTCATATTCGGGGGATTGAATTTGGCTCAAGGGTACAAAACGGACTTACTCTCTATAAGATTATATTAATTGTTGGAATTCTGATTGTTGGTTTTTTGTTTGGAAAGGGAGATATGGCTCATTTTCATCAGGCTAAGGATCTTGATTTTAGTTTCTCAGGTTGGAAAACCATTGGACTTTCTTTTTTATGGATAAGCTTTGCATATAGTGGTTGGAATGCATCCACCTACATAGGGTCAGAAATAAAAAACCCC
>JAYEGO010000606.1:0-1834 GCA_034659155.1 Bacteroidota bacterium
AATAATATTTTTCCGTTATCGACAAAAGGCAATCTCGCATAAAGCGGGATTGCCTTTTCATTAAAAGCGGATTAAATCCTTTATTGACTTCCATATGCTCTTCTTTTTATAATACAAAATACACCTACTGGGAATATATAATCCTAACATGGAAAATGAAATGGATTTTTTCCATGTTTTGCTTGATAATAACAAAATAGATGGAAAATATTACACCCTATATGCGTAATATCGGAGGAAAATTTTCCATATATCAACAATGTTAGAATAATAAAATGAATATTAAATGTCCACATTGCAAAAAAATATTTGATGTATCCCAGGCTGATTTTGGAAATTCTGTTGTTTGCACACATTGCAATAATGAATTTTTGATTGATACTAAATATCTTCCGCATTTAGAAAAATCTGAAAAAAAGAAACCATTGTTTAATGTTTGGTTTTTAATATTATTCAAGCCTCGTTCAACAATTAAGAGAATCGTTGAAGAGAAACCAAAATATGGGTTAATTATAATTATTTTTATTTATGGAATTTCTAATTTTCTTGATAGTGTTGTTAACCTTAATATAGGAGATTATTTTGGATTGTGGGGTGTTATATTCCTATCTGTGATTCTAGGACCTATCATCGCAATTACTGTATTCTATATTCAATCAGGGTTTCTAGGGGGCTGTGGAAGAATGTTAAAAGGAAAGGCAAATGACAATGAAATTTTAACTGTGGCAATTTGGGCACACTATCCTTTATGTATTCCCCTAATATTATCAATTATTTTAAATTTTATATATTTTAAAACTAGAATGTATATACATGGAATTGGGCAAAGAGAAATTATTGATATGGTATCAGGTGTTTTGTTTCTTGTTTTCGGTTTTTGGTCTTTATTTATATTTATTCAAGGCATAAAGGAGGTTCACGGTTTTGGCTTTTTTAAATCAATAATAACCATTGTGTTTTCCTGGATGCTATTGCTTATATCCTTAATAATTATAGCCGGAATCTGTTGTTTCTTTATATTATTTTAACTATGAAAAGAGCTTTAAAAACTTTATTTATTATAATTGTAATTGAACTAATATTTTGTTCAATATGGAGGGTTACACATACTGATATCAACTCCCCAGGAGATGAGAGTTTTAAGATTAAATTTGAAAATATCCCCAATGAAAAAAATTCTATTCATTATTTTATTAGAGCCAGAGAAGAAATTGTGTTGGATGAAAAACTTAATGAATCAATGAGATTATCTGAAATTGCTGAAGGAAAAAAATGGGATCCCGATTTTGCACACAAAGTAATAAATCAAAACAAAAAAGCTTTTGAGTTGTTAGAAGATGGTTTATCTCAGCCATATTCGCAGATAATAAATACTAATACCTATGATATGAATTTGCCAATTGGCAAAGATTTATCAAGATTGCTAACCCTGAGAGCAATTCAATACCACAAAAGTGGTTGTTATGAAAAGTCATTTGATGAGTTAATTAAAATTATTGAGTATGGTCATCTTGTCGAAAAAGTTAAAGGTGGCAGCATAATAGAAATGCTTGTAGGGAGATATATAAAAACAAACTCTTTGGACGTTATTCAAAGACTTTTGGTTGATTCTGATATCCCTTCTAAGGCTTTGAGCAAATACATTAAAAACATTGAAAATTACAATCCTGATATTGATATATATATAAATTCCATAAAAGGAGAATATACTTATATATCAAAACTAATTGACGCACTTGCAAAAGGAGAAGAACTTAAAGAAGGAGATTTTGCAGAGTTTGGATTTCATAAAGGGTTTAAATCATCTTATAAAAGTGGCTATCTGTTTCATCCC
>JAYEGO010000607.1:0-1834 GCA_034659155.1 Bacteroidota bacterium
TGAGCTTCACATATGGGGACAAACCGATTTCCAACTATCACATCATCAAAAACATTGTTTACGATGCTCTTTTTGTTTGGCTCAGTTTGCCGAGACCGGGGAAATGGTCGAAATTATTTCTCGCAGAGAGCCACTGAAATTTCCAGGAGAAATAGGGTCATTAATCATTGACTACTTCGAATACAAAAGATCAATGCGGCTAAATGAAAAAACCTTAGCCAGACAAGCATGGTATTTGCACCATTTCCTTCAATATCTGAACGGACATAATATTTTAACGCCATTACAAATATCTCCTCTTGAAATCATGAATTATTCCGCAAGTTTATTACCAAACCATGCTGGGGCGAAACATATGACTTTAACCATGATCCGTAGATTTTTAAGGTACTTGTACGATTTGGAAAAAACTCGCACCGATTTATCACTGGTTGTTCCAAGAGACAATTATAAAAACCAACCAAAACTCCCGTCAACTTATACACAGGATGAGGTATCGAAAATACTTGGATCAGTTGACAGATCCCTGGCTATGGGTAAAAGAGATTATGCCGTGCTAATGCTTGCGGCAAGGTTGGGAATGAGAGCTTCGGATATCAGCGGGCTGGAGTTAAAAAGTATATTGTGGTCAATAAACACGATATCGTTCAAACAGTTCAAGACAGGAGAAACCGTGGTTCTCCCACTTCCTGCAGAAGTAGGAGAAGCAATCATTGATTACATCAAGTATGCCCGTCCTGTTGCTGAAAGCCGCTTTGTGTTTCTGTACAATAAATATCCGAATGCATCAATAAGCCCGACTACAGTATCAGTATTAGTAAGCACTGCAATCCGTAAATCCGGGATAGATGTAGGTGAAAGAAAACACGGATCACATGCTTTGAGGCATACGCTGGCCGGTTTACTTCTAAAAAATAAGACACCTCTACCTGTCATCTCTGAATTGCTTGGACATACAAGCATCCAATCATCCATGTGTTACCTTAGGATAGACATTGAATCCCTGCGCCAGTGTGCTCTCGATGATGTTCCACCGGTTCCTGAATCTTTTTATTTACAGAAAGGAGGAGCTTTTTATGGGTAATTTAAGACAGCGGAACGGTATCCTAGCCCCTTTTATATGGGACTTTCTCTGTATGAGAAGGAATCTTGGTTTTAAATCAATATCCACCGAATACAGCTTATTCGCGTTTGATGATTTTGCCAATAGAAAAGGACTTGCAAGCATCACGATAACAAAAGAGCTGGCCGATGAATGGTGCCAAAGACGTCCTAATGAGGCGACCGACACGTGGGGTCACAGAAATTGCTTTCTACGGCAGTTCTCCATATACCTCTTCAATATTGGTTATGAAACATACATTCCTCTAAAACTGCCTACGAAGCGTGATAATACTTTTATCCCCTACATATATTCTGACCAGGAGCTTCAGGCTATATACCAGGCATGTGATTCCCTGGTATTGTATAATAAAAACGCCCAAAGTATGTTGATGATTCTTCCGGCATTGATACGGACGCTTGCAGGGACCGGCATTAGAATTGGCGAAGCGGTCAATCTTCGCTGTAAAGATGTGAATCTGGAGCAAAACTACCTGGTACTGAAAGGATGCAAAAATGGGAAAGACAGGATTGTTCCCATATCCGATTCGTTGGCTGATGTTTGTGTCCAATACCGGAAGTACCGGGAATTACTTCCCCGTCACAGTGATTACTTCTTTGTTAAACTGAATGGCTGTGCCTGCTTAGCGAAATCCTTTTCTTGCTGGTGGAAGATCATCTTGAACAAAGCCGGGATTAAGCAGCGTGGAGATATCGTGGGACCAAGAATACA
>JAYEGO010000608.1:0-1831 GCA_034659155.1 Bacteroidota bacterium
AAATATAATATTATTTTTTCTTTCTAAGAGACTCTCCTTTCAATTCAAAACGGTGAGCATTTACTGCCAATCTGTCCATTATTGCATCCGCTACTGTTGACTCTCCGATATACTCATACCACTTGGCAACGGGGAGCTGGGATGTGATGATTATTGATTTGATTCCATACCGGTCTTCCAACATCTGGAGTAATGCCAGTCGTGTAACACCGTCCAGAGGATGCAATCCAAAGTCGTCAATGATAATCAGTTGAGCTTTTTGAACCTGGTTAAGCAACTTTATATAGGTACCATCAAGTTTGGAAAGAGATATTTTTTCCAGGAACCGGTTTATACCGAAGTACAGAGTACGGTATCCCAGCGTACAAGCCTGCCTGCCAATAGCGCAGGCCAGATAGCTTTTCCCGCATCCTGTAGAACCTGTGATAAGCAGGTTTTCGGCTCGTTCAATAAAGCTACAGTCGGCAATCATCATTAGTTTTTCTTGCAATAGGTTTCGCTGAGGGTTGCAATGCACCTGTTCCAGGATGGCATTATACCTTAGTTTACTTTGTCGCAGGTAGAGTTCTGTTCTCTTTGTTGCCCGGCTTTGTATCTCAGCCTCTGCAAGGCGGGCCATAAATTGGTTTATGGATGGCTGGTTTTGTACAGGCATGGCAAGTACAGCCTGATATGCCTGCAGCATCCCATCCAGCTTTAATTGTGCTAAGTGATCCAGCGTGATTTGTTTATTCATATTTTGTAATTTAAGTGATTGATAAATAAATATTTGATTATTGATAAGAGTTCTCTCCACGTATATTGTCATGTTTAGGTATTGCAAACAGTTCTCCCTGGGGATCTTCCTGCTTGTCCAGGTTTTTCTTCAATATATTTTTAATCATTCCGTAGTTTACCCTGGTTCCCTTTATGGCTCTTCGACAGGCTGCCTCAAAACGTTGCGGGCCGTATATTTCCGAGAGCCTTTTTAATCCTTTGCAGGATAGATAGGTTTGTTCGATAAATTCTTTGGAAGCAAGTACTTTTTTAAAAACATCTACCGAACAGTCTCCGATCTTAGCAGCCACTGCCATAAAGTAATCAGCATCCCATCCCTGTGTTTCCTTATATCTCAGGTGATTTTCGGGCATATGCTCTTCGATGGTGGTGTATCCTCTCACCCGGTAATCACGCTTATGAGTAGCTATTCGTTCAAAACCAATGAAAACCTCAATGTTTTTTTCATCATATATTATTTTGGTTTGCTGTCCAATATACTGGTGAGGAATACTGTATTGATGCTTGTCTTCTCCAAGGATCACATGATAATTCATCTGGACCTTCCCATTAGTAGTATGTTTTACAATAAATGGTTCCGCAGGCAGGGGTTTTAAAAAAGATTTCTCCTGTTGTGTAAACTGTTCATATCGGGTATATGGTTTTTTTTGAAAAGGTATATGAATGTGTTGTTCGATGAGTTCCTTTATCCTTTTGTTCAAATCAAAAAGGCTGAAAAAAGTTTCCCTGCGGAGTTTAGCATATACCCTCAAATATCCTATACGAACATTGTTTTCCACTGATGGCTTGTCTTTGGGTTTTCTTGGCCGGGTAGCTTCCAGGTTAGTTCCGTAATGCAGTGACCACTGATCGACCAGCTCCGAGAACTTAAACTCATATCGTTCATTCTTCAAGACATATTGCTTCATATTGTCACTTAAAATATTGTGTGGTACACCACCAATAGACTCCAGGCAACGGTTCAAAGCACCAAACAATTGAGCCTGCTTTGTAGATAACAATGCTTCAATATAAGGGTAATTACTAAAGGGCAATACGCAAACCAAAACAGGGC
>JAYEGO010000609.1:0-1822 GCA_034659155.1 Bacteroidota bacterium
AGTCTATCTGTTGGTCATATCCATGAGTGGTCAGACGAGTAAATAACATTGTGATCTCTGACTCTTTTCTATTTAACTATTCAATCAGATTTTGTAAATTACTTTCTTTTTAGAATTTTGTTAAATTGTAATTGGCCATGAAGCCATTCAGGACTTTCCTTTTTTTTCTTTCGGTCTGGGCAATTATGCTTATTTTATCTATTCTCTTGTCTGGAAGGAAGTGGGTACTTGCAGGGAAAGTAGAGCTGAAATTTCCGGAAATTCATTTTGATAAAGAATTTCTCAATCTGAATAGTCTTATTGTAGCCCTGGAAGGAAATCCAGATACCTTAATACTTGATTCATTCCCTGAGTTCCCGGATAGTATCGGCAATCAACTGCCGGGCGTGGATTCAATTGCTGTTGTTAGAAAGTCAAAACCCGGACTTGAGCTTGAATACCCTGAAGGAGATACTACGCTATTGCATTCGTTTTTTGAAAAAATCCAGGCAAATGATTCTGCTCACAGAACTATTCGGGTCTTGTATTATGGGGATTCCCAGATTGAGGGAGACCGGATCACTGCTCAATTAAGGAAGGAGCTTCAAGCTTATTTTGGAGGAATGGGAGCGGGACTAATTTCACCAAAGATGGTAGTTTCATACACTCAATCAGTGCAGGTTAAGTCATCATCTAACTGGAGGCGTTATGGCATCAGGGATTACAGGGATGCCCTTTTAGATCACATGCAATTTGGGGCAATGATGAATCTGTGCAGATTCAGCCTTCCGGGAAAATATATGCCGGGGCGACGACAATATGAACAGGGATGGGTAAAGGCAGATGCTTCAGATATGGGATTTTTTAATGCTGAGAAATTCGAAGTATGTCGAATCTTCATAAAGAATGTTTCCGATACCTGTTTCATAGAGTGTCTTGCCGAAGGAGAGCCTCACCAGTTTGATACCATTCCTCCCGGAAGTGACTTCAGGGTCTCTGACTTTCGGTTTAACCGGTTCCAGACTTCTGTAAATTTGCGTTTTACCAGTCGATTAAGTCCGGATATCCTTGGAATATCACTGGAAGGAAAAGAAGGAATACTTGTGGATAATATACCGATGAGGGGAAGCAGGGGTACAGATTTTTCGGCTACAGATACCATTTTATTGGGCAGAATGTACGAGGAATTGAATCCTGGACTTATTATATTGCACTTTGGAGTAAATGTTGCTCCCAATATAGTTGATTCCTACAGCTATTATCAAAATGCTCTGGTCAGGGAGCTTGCTTTACTCAAAAGAATCACGAATAATACGCCGATTATGGTGATAGGAATATCAGATATGAATAAAAAAACTCCGGAAGGCTTTGTGACTTACCCTAACATTAAAGCGATACGTGATGCGCAAAAGAATGCCACATTTCTTACAAATTGTATTTTTTATGATTTATTTGAAGCAATGGGGGGAGAGAATTCTATGCAGAAGTGGGTTGATAGCATACCTTCTTTAGGAAAGAAAGACTATATACATTTTACCTATGCAGGAGCAAATAAAGTAGCTGAAATGATATTTAATGTAGTAGAGAATGATTATAAACAATACAAAGAGGCGCAAAGCGTAGGGCACAGGGCGCAGGAAGAAGAGCTGAATGAAACCTTTTGAGACAGTCCCTGGAGGTGTTTGTTTTTTGAATGTACAGATAAATGACACTTAAAGATTTTACTACGTAGTATACTACGTAGTTCTTTGTCCACATGAAGTGGGCTGTTCGTCAGACCACTCTGAGTGGTCAGACGAATATTGTCAAAACAGAAACAGTTTAAATTGAATTTTAGTCATTT
>JAYEGO010000610.1:0-7779 GCA_034659155.1 Bacteroidota bacterium
ATTTGATTGAGCTAGCTGCACTGGCAGTTTTATATGTCTTTCCTACAAGCAGAAAAATTGGACTGGATCGTTTTATTTTTCGATCCCGGAATTGAGATGAATATCCCAAATTTAGAGTTTTTTGATTGAAGAAAATTTGTGACATGAAATAAGTCGATAGATTATGGATGAAAACAATAAGAGCTCAAGGGGGAGGTTCAGTAGAAGGGAGTTGTTAAAAAGCCTGGCAACAATTCCGGTTATTGGAGCCTTTGCATATGGATTTTATAAGAAATCAAACTATGACAGGCTGCTGAATTCAAGCATTCTGGATGAGTTAGGAATGAATCAGGCATCTTCTTTACGCTCGGAACCAATATCAAAAGGAAAACTGATCCGTATAGGTATTATCGGAGCCGGAGGGCGTGGCAGGGATCTGCTCAAAGGTCTGGGTTTTGTAGAACCTCAATGGATAGATGATGTCAGGGAAGCAGCAGAAAATGATTCAGCAAATAAGAGATACGAGGAATATCTTGAACAGGAATATCTGAATGTTGAGTTGAATGGTGTCTGTGATGTATTTGATGTAAATGCAGAGAAAGCTCTTGCGGCAGCTGGAAATCCTGAAAGGAAGGGAACAGATGCTAAACCTGCAAAACAGGCAAAAAGATACACAACATACCAGGAACTTCTTGAAGCTGATGATATCGATGCCGTAATTATTGCTACACCCGATCATTGGCATGGACCAATAACGATTGAGGCTGCAAGAAAGGGCAAACATGTTTATTGCGAAAAACCAATGACCTGGACTGTACCTGAAACATACCAGGTGCGGGAAGAGGTAATAAAAAACAAGATAGTTTTTCAATTAGGTCATCAGGGGAGGCAGACAGAAAGCTATATTAAAGCCCGCGAAGCCATCCGGAAAAATATCCTGGGTAAAGTCAATTTAATTGAAGTAACCACTAACAGGAATAGTCCGAATGGAGCCTGGGTATATCCCATACATTCTGAAGCCAGTCCAAAAACCATAGATTGGAAACAATTCATTGGCCCTGCACCCTGGCATGAGTTTAGTCTCGAACGGTTTTTCAGGTGGCGTTGTTGGTGGGATTACAGTACCGGGCTTTCCGGGGATTTATTGACACATGAATTCGATGCCATGAACCAGATATTGGACCTTGGTATTCCCAAATATGCTACTTCCTCGGGTGGGATCTATTATTTTAAAGATGGCAGAACTGTCCCTGATGTTTTGCAAACTATTTTTGAATTTCCTCAACGGGAACTTACCATGCTGTATAGTGCTACACTGGCAAGCAGCAAGAACAGGGGAAAGGTAATCATGGGTCATGATGCAAGCATGGAGGTGGGGAATACTCTTACCATTAAGGCCGACAGGAATTCTACCCGCTATGGTGAGAAAATCAAGGAACAGGTAATTGATCCTTCCCGTCCTATTTTCTCCTATATTCCCGGAAGAAAAAATGTGGATGCGGTGACTTCGGCTACAGAACAGTATTTTGCAGGAAGAGGACTTTTATATACATACAGGAATGGCAGAAGGGTAGATACTACACACCTGCATATAAAAGAATGGATTGAGGCCATACGAACAGGTGGTATTACCAGTTGTAATATTGACAGGGGCTTTGAAGAGGCAATTGCTGCCCATATGGGAACCATTGCTTATAAAGAAGGTCGTAAAGTGGAATGGGATGCTGAAAAAGAACAAATAATCTGATGTCTGAATTTACAAAGCATAATAAAAAAAGGGTGGACTTTATTATATCCCTTTATAATACCATATCAGAGAAAAGGAATACTGTTGAAACAATTAAACAAAATCAGCATCGAATCGACAAGGTAATACCCTCCGATATCATTTTTGCAGTGGACCAGCTGGTAAGATCCAATATTCCATTTGACGAATTGAAAACGGGCATCAACAAGCTTTTAAATATATTGTATGCTACAGTTAAGAATTCTCCTTATTCTGAACCTCTACCAGACTCTTATTTTGACTGTTGCATAAAAAATAACAATGAGCTTGACAAGCGCCTGAAGTCAATCAGGCCTCTACTTAAGCAGTTGAATAAAACTCCCCTGGATATTAAAATAAGAAAACAATTAGCTGACATTATTTCGGGGGTTCTGGAGTATGAGAAGTATTACCAGATTAAGGAAAATGTTATTTTCCCGTTTATTGAGAATCAGATGGATGAATATCGATGCCTTCAGCTAATGTGGTCGTTTCATGATGATATAAGAAGAAATTTAAAGGATTTAAATCAACATCTTTTAGCTGAAAAAATTGAGCTAAAACCGGTTAACAGGTTGTTTGGGGATATCTTCTTCAATATGTATGCAATTATTTTTCGTGAAGAAAGAATCTTATTCCCTTTTATGGAGGAAATCACCAAGGCAGATGATCTGAACTCTCTGTTTAAGGATAGTCTTGAAATTGGCTTTCCATATTATACACCTGTGGTGAAAACAGGTGAAGAGCAATCTTCAGATCAGGTAGATTTGCATAATATCAATTTAAAAAGTGGCAATTTAACTGCGGAGCAAATTGTCTTGCTTTTCAATCACTTACCGGTTGATATTACATTTGTTGATGAAAACAACAAGGTAAAATTCTTTTCTACCCCTAAAAAACGAATCTTTCCCAGAACCAATGCTATTATTGGCAGGGATGTTCATAATTGTCATCCTCCGGAAAGCGTTCATGTTGTGGAGGAAATTATTGAAGCTTTTAAATCTGGTAAAAAGGACAAGGCAAGTTTCTGGATCAGGATTAAAGGCGAATTGATTTTAATCCGGTATTTTGCCATGTATGACCTTGAGGGTAATTACAAAGGGGTTATAGAAGTCTCCCAGGAGGTTTCTGAAATACAGGGACTGGAAGGGGAGAAAAGACTGCTGGACTGGACATAGAATAATCTATATGGAACATAAATTGGATAAAGTATTTGGCCCTTCCGGTGCATTTGCCGGATATGTTCTCATTCTTACAGGAGTGCCGGCTTTTTTTTTCATGGAAAACCCGGTAAGTGCACTGATTCCTATCCTGATTGGTGCATTTGTCGCTTTTTCAACTACAGGAACACAGGTGGATCTTGAATTGAGGAAGGTAAGGAGTTATACTGCATATTTTGGTTTTTTAAGATCAGGAAAGTGGCAGAATCTTGATCTGTATGATCAGATTCAGGTTGCTAAACCGGTAATTCATTACAGAACATATAGTCGCAGCAATCGTTCCCTGGATATTTATAAAAAGGATTACAGGATCATGTTGCTTGGAAATCATTTGAAATTGAGAGTTCCTTTGCAAAAATTCAAAAGCTATGAACATGCTGACAGGGAGGCGGAAAAGATCAGTGCTTTACTGAATATTCCCTATCTAAAGTCAGAAAAACATAAAGATAGTATGTGAGGTGAAAGGGTACAAAGGTAGTTGCTATAAGCTTTACTCGTCTGACCACTTATGGTTATGGCCGGTTGATAAACTTATCTATTTACTCGATGAACTAACTAATAGTGGTCTGACGAGTATTTTATTGACCCCCTGCCTGCGGGCAGGCAAGGCTTTCAGGGATCATTTGTTGGGTTTGCTTTTGACCGCCCCTTTCAGGGACGGTTATTCAAATTTAGCCACTTCGTGGCAAATATCCAATGAATCAGGTAGAAAAGGAAATGTAGAGTAGTATCCACTTTGTGGAAAAAAAACCAATGAACCAGGCACGGAGAGACAAGGAGAGCACTAGCCACTTCGTGGCAAATATCCCATAAAAAAACAGCATTCATTATAAAATCGCTTATTTGCCCTGAAAGGGCAGTATTTGAATAACCCTCCTGGTTCCAGTACTCTGGGATCAGGAGGGTATTACAAGTAGATAAACCTCATCCCCGAATGGGGGTGAATAATCGTCAGGGAAAATACCTATCATCAATTTGAATGCCTTGCGATTCGAGAAGTGTTCGTAATTCTTCTATAAACGACACTTTCTTATGGTGGTTCTGTTGATTTTTGATATAGTTTATTAGTGTCTCTTTTTCCCTGTATGAATATGTCAATGCTGCATACCCATCTGCCCAGCCATCAAATAACTGAAATTCATCTTGTTGTTTTAACCAAACCGATGTTGACGTTTTAATGTCTCTCATAAAATCAGCCAGGGCAATACCTGGATGCAAGTCACTTAAAATATGGATATGATCTTTCATACCATTTATCCGGTATAGATGGCAATTCTTATTTTTTATGATGCCCATGATATAGGCAAAAAGCTTATCCCGGCTATGAAGTGGAAGCGTTTTTCTGCTGTTTTTGGTTCGGAAAATGATGTGGTAAAGAATTTGACGATAGCTGGACATGGTATTGTTTTTTATTGACCCCCTGCCGTCAGGCAGGCAATGCTTTCAGGGATCAGTTGCATGGATTGTTGTATCCGCTCCTTTCAGGGACGGTTATTCAAATTTAGCCACTTCGTGGCAAATATCCAATGAATCAGGTAGAAAAGGAAATGTAGAGTAGTATCCACTTTGTGGAAAAAAAACCAATGAACCAGGCACGGAGAGACAAGGAGAGCACTAGCCACTTCGTGGCAAAATCCCATAAAAAAGCAGCATTCATTATAAAATCGCTTATTTGCCCTGAAAGGGCAGTATTTGAATAACCCTCCTGGTTCCGGTACTCCGGGATCAGGGGGGTATTACAAGTAGATAAACCTCATCCCCGATAGGGGGTGAATAGTAGTTTAGGGAAAATTGCAAAAAAAAAAGCCATTCCAGGGGAACAGCTCTTTAAATAGTTATTGTTTTTTTTATAGACCAGCCTTTACTACTTCAGGAGACACAAATTCTTCGTATTGCTTAAAATTCTCATTGAACATACGGGCAAGGTTCTTTGCTTTCGCATCATAGTCGGTCTTATCTTTCCATGTATTTCGAGGCATAAGAATTTCTGAAGGTACACCCGGACAGGACTTTGGTACCTGGAGTCCGAAAATCGGATCAGTTTCAAACTCCACATCATCAAGCTTACCTTCAATGGCAGAGTTTAAAAGAGCCCGTGTATATTTTATGGAAATTCGTTCCCCCGTACCATATGCTCCACCCGTCCAACCTGTGTTAACCAGCCAGGTGGAAGACCCATGTTCCTTGAGCTTATTTCCTAACAAGCCGGAATATACACTAGGGTGGTGGGGCATAAAGGGAGCTCCAAAGCAGGTGCTGAATGTAGCCTGTGGTTCCGTGATACCGCGTTCAGTACCGGCAACTTTAGCTGTGTAGCCAAGAAGAAAATGGTACATAGCCTGTTCGGGGCTTAATTTTGACAAAGGAGGCAGTACCCCGAAGGCATCGGCAGTAAGGAAAATTACATTCTTTGGGTGCCCCCCATTTCCTTCAGGCACAATATTCTCAAGATGGGTAATAGGATAAGAAGCCCTTGTATTTTCTGTAAACGATGAATCGTTCAGGTCTGGTTTGCGACAATACGAATCAATAGCAACATTTTCAAGGATTGTACCAAATCTTCTTGTGGTTTCATAAATTGAAGGCTCCGCTTCTTCGGACAGCCTGATAACCTTGGCATAACATCCTCCTTCAAAATTGAAGATTCCATCATCACTCCAACCATGTTCGTCATCTCCAATCAAGGCACGGGTTAAATCTGCTGAAAGAGTTGTTTTACCTGTTCCGGATAAACCGAAAAACAAGGCAGTATCTCCTTCAACTCCAACATTGGCACTGCAATGCATGGGAAGAATATTTTTTTCAGGCAAAAGAAAATTCATTAGAGAGAAAGCAGATTTTTTGATCTCTCCGGCGTAACTGGTTCCTCCGATTAAAATAAGTTTCTCCGCGAGGTTCACCAGAATAAAGGCTTCAGAGTTTGTCCCATCTAATTCCGGGAGAGCGTGAAACTTTGGAAGATCAATTATAGTATATTCAGGAACATGATTTTTTAACTCTTCCAGGTCAAGGATATTTACAAACATGTTTCTTGCAAAAAGTGAATGCCATGCATATTCTGTAATAATGCGCAAGGGAACCCGGTGATTCTTATCTGTTCCAATATAGCAATCCTGTATAAAAACATCATCACCCTGAAGGTACGCCTGCACCCTGTTCCATAGATTTTTAAACTGAGTTTCTTCAAATGGCCTGTTTACAGTACCCCAGGAAATCTTTTTTTCAGTACCCGGTTCTTTTACTATGAATTTGTCATTAGGAGATCTTCCGGTATAGGCCCCTGTTTTAACAACAACTGGTCCGAGGTGAGATAGCAGCCCTTCCCTGCGTTGAATAACCTGTTCATATAAAGCTGCTGTGCATAAATTCCAGTAAACATTATTCAGATTTTTCAGATTAAGATAGTCAAGGCCATACTGGCCTTCATTGGCACTTGAATGGCCTGCTTTTGTTGCATTCATGTTTTGGTTTTTTGAAATGATTAATAGCGAATGTCAAAATTATAAAAAATATATGTTTTACAACATATTACTAAATAAATTATTGTCAAAATCCACAATTAGTAATCACATTTCTTTGCCCTATTAAATATTCATCAGTATTGTAATTGAAGCACAAACACTAAACCAGAATGGATAGGATTTTAAAAAAAGCACCATGCTTTAGCATGGTGTTAAATATAAGCAAACAATTGTCTTCAGTGCGCTTCAGCGTACTTGAAATTATTGAATAATGTAGCTCAAAGCAGACTTATCAAATATGGCATTTCCCATTAACACCAAGCTAAAGTAAATAAACTTACTTATCATAATAATAATTTCTTACTTTTATTAGATAAAACATTGATTGAAAAAAACAGATAAACTTATGACTACCCGAAGAAATTTTCTTAAAAACACTTCCATTATGGCTGTTGGCAGTATGATAATCCCCAATTTATCCTGTATTGGATCTACGCAATTTCCGTACGGACTTATTTTGTATACAGTTAGGGATGATATGACAAAAGATCCGATGATGACCCTGGCTTCGGTAGCTGAAACGGGATACCAGGTACTGGAGGGAGCCAGCTATTCCAACAGGCAGATGTATGGGATGAAACCATCTGAATTCAAAAATGCTGTTGAGTCATTTGGTATGAAGCTTTTGAGCAGTCATGTGAATGTGACAGAACAAAATGTTCATGAAGTGGCAGAAGATACTGCTGAAGCGGGACACAAATTTGTAGTTCAACCATCTATGATTCACAACAAGCTTGATGATTACAAGAGAGGAGCAGAGAGGTATAATACTTTTGGAGAGATCTTTAATAAACTGGGAATCCGGTTTGGGTATCACAATCACGCCTTTGAATTTGAAATGATGGATGGAATTGTTCCCTATGATCTGCTATTGCAGCAAACTGAACCCTCTCTTGTTTGTATGGAGCTTGACCTTTACTGGATAATAAAAGGAGGAGCTGATCCGCTGGAGTATTTTGAAAAATACCCTGGACGGTTTGAGCTCTGGCATGTTAAGGATATGAGTGCCAATAAAGAGCAATATGAGACCGAACTCGGGAATGGAGTCATTGATTTTAAGGAGATTTTCAGTCAGAGTGAAAAAGCGGGATTGAAAAATTACTTTGTAGAGCAGGATACTTGCCGTGATTATCCTCCCCTTGAAAGTATTGGGATAAGCCTGGATTATTTGAAGGAAATTGGACAATAGCTGACCATATTATTATTTTTTATTGACCCCCTGCCTGCCGGCAGGCAAGGCTTTCAGGGATCAGTTAGCGGATTGCTTGTGTCCGCCCCTTTCAGGGACGGTTAT
>JAYEGO010000611.1:0-1814 GCA_034659155.1 Bacteroidota bacterium
GGTACAACTAAACATAAAATGCAGTAAAGGAACCTATATTCGGTCATTAGCACGAGACATTGGCGAGGCCCTGAATAGTGGGGCATATTTATCAAAATTAACCAGGACCCAAATAGGTGAATATCACATAGATAACGCCATGGATCCGTTTGATTTTGAAAAAAAGACAGAAAAAACTAAACAAATTTGATTTCCTTACGTATAAGGTACCTACCTTATTCATACATATAAATATACCATATAATTAATACTTTACAGATGAAATTATCACAATACAAATATGAATTACCAGAAAAACTGGTGGCACAATATCCGGCAGAGAACAGGGATGAGTCAAGATTGATGGTTGTAAACAGGGCTACTGGGAAGATTGAGCACAAAGTTTTTAAAGATGTCCTGAATTATTTTGAAGACCAGGATGTTATGGTATTTAATGATACAAAAGTATTTCCTGCCCGGCTATATGGCAATAAAGAAAAAACCGGAGCAGAAATTGAGGTTTTCCTTTTACGGGAATTGAATAAAGAACAAAGATTATGGGATGTATTGGTAGATCCGGCAAGGAAAATTAGAATTGGGAATAAATTGTATTTTGGGGAAGATGACATTCTGGTTGCCGAAGTGATTGATAATACTACCTCCAGGGGAAGAACCCTGCGTTTCTTGTTTGATGGGGATTATGAAGCTTTTAAGTCAATCCTTTTTCAGCTGGGAGAAACTCCTCTCCCAAAATTTATTAATCGTCAGGCTGAACCGGAAGATATTGAGCGATATCAGACAATTTATGCAAAAAATGAAGGTGCTGTGGCAGCCCCCACTGCGGGAATGCATTTCAGCAGGGAATTACTAAAAAGACTGGA
This sequence comes from Bacteroidota bacterium, assembly GCA_034659155.1. Lineage (GTDB taxonomy): Bacteria > Bacteroidota > Bacteroidia > Bacteroidales > VadinHA17 > JAYEGO01. The sequence goes on from JAYEGO010000611.1 coordinate 861, forward strand.
AATTAAAGGGATAAACTTCGCCTATATAACATTGCATGTTGGTTTAGGGAATTTCAGAACCGTTGATGTTGAAGACCTTACAAAGCATAAAATGGATTCTGAGCAAATTGTAATCTCTGAAAAGGCTACCAATATTATCAACACAGGGAAAGAGAAGAGAAAAAATATTTGCGCTGTTGGTACTACGGTATTACGAACACTGGAAAGTTCTGTATCCACAAATGGTTATTTAAAGCCATTTGACGGCTGGACAAATAAGTTTATTTTTCCTCCCTATGATTTTAATGTACCCACAAAAATGATTACTAATTTTCATTTGCCATATTCTACCTTACTTATGATGGTATCTGCATTTGGAGGTTATGATTTTATTTTTGAAGCATATCGCACAGCAATCAAAGAAAAATATAGATTTGGAACCTATGGTGATGCTATGATAATTCTATAGCTTGTTTAACATAAGGAAATCAAAATTTGGGTTGGAGTTTTACTCCGGCCCTTTTTTGTTTTTGAGAAGTCTTAATGATAAAAAAGGGTGATGAAATGTTATCTTCAATAGCTATTTTATTCATTTTAATATAAAATGATTTTCATTCGTCAAAATATGCTGATTTTTAACAACTTTCACACCTTGATTACGTAATTATGACAAATATTGTGGTCGGAATTACTGATAGATTTTTAATAATTGGTTTTTCCGTTTGTTTGAATCTTGTTGTGCAATAAAAAAGAATGGTTCAAAGAAGAAAAACATTTATATTTAAAGTTTGCTCAAAATTAAAGGAAAGAGCTTGTACCATAGGTGTTTTTAGTGCAACCAATTGAAGTTAAATTGGGTCAAGTATTATAAGTGAAAAGAACAGAAATTAGTATCTGAATTATGCCAAGCATGAGGTTTCGTTTCCTCTTGATTGTTTTTCTGCTGTCTGGCCTGTTTGCCGGGGTGGACGGACA
>JAYEGO010000612.1:0-1810 GCA_034659155.1 Bacteroidota bacterium
AAAGACAAAGTTTCTTTAAGTTCAGTTCAGACTGATACAGATATTAAACTTTCAGGTCTTATTCATAATTTTCTGTTTTCCAGGCTCCCCTATAATATCGAAAGATTCTGGTGTGAAAAATTTAACAATGAATTAATTTCAATCCTGAACAAGAATCACTTTGACATGGTTTTGCTGGAAGGACTGCCCTTGGCCTTGTACATCGAAACCATCCGTCAATATTTTACGGGGAAACTGGTAATGAGGGCCCATAATGTTGAGCACAAAATATGGGAAGGACTTGCCAAAAATACGAGTAATCCTGTAAAAAGATATTATTATAGTTTATTGGCTTCAAGAATAAAAGAATTTGAATCTTCAAACCTGCTGAAATACGATGCCCTAATACCAATTACTGAGGCTGACAGCAACTGGTTTAAAAAATTGGGTTATAAAGGGCCTCTTTTTACATTTCCTTTTGCTTTGGACCCAAAGGAATATTTGCCGGAAACAAATCCGGGGAAAATTGCAAATATATTATTCCTTGGAGCTCTTGACTGGTCTCCGAATATTCATGGTTTGAAATGGTTTGTCAGAAAAGTCTGGCCGGAATTAAGAAATTCATTTCCCGAACTAAGGCTGCATATTGCAGGGAGAAATCCTTCCAGACAAGTACAGAAAATACTGAGTGCACCGGGAGTTCATTTTCATGGAGAGGTGGAAGATTCCAGAGAATACCTGAGGCTCGGGCAGATCATGATTGTTCCGTTATTTTCAGGGAGTGGAATGAGAGTGAAAATATTAGAAGGCATGGCAGCAGGTAAAGTAATCTTGTCCACTTCTTTTGCCGTATCAGGTATTCCTGCAGAAAATAAAAAACACATTTTTGTAGAAGATACTGCTCCCTGTTTCATTCATCAAATAGGGACTTTAATTAATAAACCACATTTGACTGAAGCCACAATTATAAACGCCAGAAGCTTTATCCGTGAAAATTATGATATTTTTGTATTAAGTAAGAAACTATCTCATTTTCTCAATTCCTTGAATTCATGATTTGGAAAATATTATTCTGGGTTTCTGTTTTAGCTCTGTTCTATAACTACCTGATTTATCCTTTCATCCTCATGATTGCCAGTCGTGCAAAAACAGGTAACCAGGAGTTTTACACTAATGATAAAAGCTTTCCTACCGTATCCATTCTTCTTGCTGTATATAATGAAGAAGATGTATTGGAAGAAAAATTGAATAGTTTGTTTCATTTGATTTATCCTGCAGAAAAGATTGAAATCCTTGTTGGATCTGACGCCTCAACAGACAAAACAAATGATATTCTAAAATTATTTACCAGGGAAAAGGAAATCCTGAAGAGTGAGTTTTTTGAAGAAAGAATGGGGAAAGTAAAGATCATTAATAAGCTTGCAAATAAAGCCCGGGGTGAAATTCTCATAATTACAGACGCAAATACTCTTCATGAACCCAATAGTTTAAAATTATTGGTTAGAAATTTCAAAAACAGGAGAATTGGTTTGGTAGATTCTGTAATGAGCCATTCCGGGTTAGATCACTCAGGGATATCTATCCAGGAGACTACCTATGTTAAGTGGGAATCCAAAATTAAGAAAATGGAGGCTATACTCTGGGGCAGTATGATGGGCCCTTCAGGGGGATTTTATGCAATCAGAAAAGACTTATTCCATCCAGTGCCTGAAAACTTCCTGGTAGATGATTTTTATATTAACATGAAAGTCCTTGAAAACCGATTCTGGTCTATTTGCGAACCACTTTCCATAGTTGTTGAAGATGTTTCAAACAACTGGCTGGAAGAATT
>JAYEGO010000613.1:0-1809 GCA_034659155.1 Bacteroidota bacterium
ATCTGGTTTCCTATGATGATAAGCCCGGGAAGAAACTCTGGATCTGGGGACTGTCAAGACAGGGAATGATATGGGAAGACCTGCTTACGGATAATGACGGACAGTATATTGAATTTCAGGCAGGAAAGCTTTTTAACCAGGCTGCATATAGCAGTACTTTTACCCCTTTTAAACATAAAGAGTTTCAAGCCTATGATGCTGATATTATGAATGAAACATGGTTCCCTCTTGTAAAAACTGGGGGCATGGTTGCGGCATCAGAGTTTGCAGTTTTAAATGTTGAGGAAAAAGGGAGCAAGATTCAAGTGAAAATAAGTGCTCTCCAAAAACTGGATGATGAATTGATTATTCGCTCAGGGGAGAAAATAATATGGTGCAAAAGGATTATGCTTAGTCCATTGCAACTAGACAGCCTTCAGGTTGAAATTGACAGGGACCAGGATTATTCTATAGAACTAGGTGATTCAAAATTAGGCTATAATTCATCCATTAAGGAAAGGATAGTTGACAGACCCATAGAGTTAAATTCAGAATTTGACTGGAATTCAGCCTATGGACTTTATATTATTGGACTGGAACTGGAAAAACAACGTAGGTATATTGAGGCTATGAGTTTTTATGATAATTGCCTTGAAAAGGAGAAGTCTTTTGCCCCGGCAATAAACAGAAAAGCATTGCTCCAATACAGGAGAATGGATTTCAAATCGGCGAAAAGCCTAATATTAAAGTCCCTGGCAATTGACACTTATGATCCTGAGGCAAACTATATTTATGGCCTGAGCTCTTATAAACTGGGTAAAACTGCTGAAGCTAAGAGTGGATTTTCTATTGCAGCAGCTTCTGTGAAATATCGTACCGCATCTTACATTCAACTGGCCGGGATATTTCTGCAGGAAAAAAATTACCAGGAAGCAATAAATTATGCTCATAAAGCTATTTCTTATAATAAATATAATGTTTCAGCTTATGAAATACTGGCTATTGGCTATAGAAAAACAAATCAAAAGGAAAGAGCAATAAAAGCATTAAAAGATCTAAGTGAACTGGACCCAACTCTTCACTTTGCATCTTTTGAAAATTATTTATGGGATGCTATGAGCAAAGAGGATTTTCAGGCATCTTTTTACAATGAACTTCCAATTGAGTCTTACCTCGAACTGGCTATATTTTACCACAAACTTGGTTGTGATAATGAAGCAATGGAGGTACTGAGCCTGGCTCCGGAAAACCCAATTGTTTCTTTATGGATGGCAAAACTCGACAAGAAGAACCAGGCTTCACATTTAAATAGAGCAATGAACATCCCTGTAAACATGACATTCCCCTACCGGGAGGAAACTGCAGGTATACTAAAAGATATGGTGAAAGAGTATGAAAGCTGGAAATTCAAATATTATCTGGCACTCATATACTGGCATAAAGGATTAACAAATAAAGCCAAAACCTTATTTATGGAATGTGGTTCAGCCCCCGCATCAGTTCCTTTTTATCTGGCAAAAGCAAAATTATTTAAGGATGAACCGGCTATTGTTTTCGAGAGTATTACAAAAGCAAGGGATCTTGATAAGAATGACTGGCGTACTGCCCTGGCAGTAATTGAGTATTACCTGGTTCACAACAGAGCAAAGGAAACCCTGTCCCTGGCAAAGGAATTTAGCTCAAAATATCCTGAAAAACCTGCATTGGGATTAAGCTATGTGAAAGCCATTATTGAGCGACATGGTGGTAAAATTACACTGGAAAGTGAATTAAATAAAGGAACAAAATTTATTATATATTTACCATTAAATAATAAAACCAACAATTAAC
>JAYEGO010000614.1:0-1798 GCA_034659155.1 Bacteroidota bacterium
CCCTAAAATTAAAAGTATTAAAAATAACAGATAGATTATTAAATCAAATAACGGTAGTGTCAAAAGTTTTATGAAAAAGATATAAAAAACAAAAAATGAGGAATAACAGAATAAAAACGAGTTTATTTAAGGTATGATCACAAAATTCATAAAAAAGGGTGTATCATTTAACATGACACACCCTATCACGAATTTCGTGAGCACAGTTATCCCTGACAGGTTGCTCTCCAGCAGAAGCCCGTTTCTGTTTCACTGTGCGAATTAAGATAAATAAATATTGATATAAATAAAAAAGTTCTTTGAAATATTGTTAAGCGACCATAGAGAGTATTTTTTTCCATTTATCTTGTATAAGATCAATATTGGATAACTCATCAAGCTCAACAGGAACTTTGTAATTCAAGCTGCTATGGGGACGTATAAAATTATAATACGTTACAAAACAGACTAATTTAGATATGGCACCATTGGATGAAGCGAAACCATTTTGTGATTGAGTGTGATACTTAAATGTTCTATTAAGGCGTTCAATTATCTGTTTATGTTCTCTATACTCAGCTGATTCATCATCTAAGTTCTTTAAGCCGATAACTTTTTTAAGAGTAATAACTTCTCTATCTAATTGTTGGTTAATAAAATGAGTAGCAGCCTGATAAGATGGATTACCATCCACAACAAAGGTGTGGTTTTTCTTTTCGATATTGTTATTAATAGCATCAAACATTACAGCAATAGCCGGTTTAACCCCTCTATTATCAGAGTAATCATATCCGACAATTGCACGGGTTTCAGAGTTTATCATTAACCAAATGTAATGCCATATTCCCTGTTCTTTAACATATGTTTCATCGCCGGCGATAATACCATCAAGTTGTTGTTTATGACTTTGGTTGAACTTGTGTAAGTAATACGCTGCTGTTTCTATATAGTTAAGTACCGTTTGGTGAGAGATACTAATTCCATGAACATTTTTAAGCATATGAGCAGTTTTTCTTGCTGTAATAGCATAGGATATATGCAGTGCAAGTACCAAACAAAAAGTATGAAAGTCATTGTGTATTTTATGAATATCAACAGTAGGTTTATCATCGGGAGAAGCAGTCTTTAGCTCGCCAATTTTGTAATGGTAATCACGGTATTGATAATTGATTTTAAAATGTTCAGAATTTGTTTTACGTAGTTCTTTTTCTTTATCGTTAAGTTTTTCTAATTCTCTTGTTCTGTGTGGACATTCTTTATTACCACACTTGTAGATTGTTGCATCGTCTCGTTCTTTCCAAACAAAAAGCGCTCTATGGCAGTATGGGCAATAAAATTTTGACTTATTATTATGGCGTTTATCAGGAGTAGATGTATTATTACAAACTTTACATAGGATTTGAGAACGTTTTTTCCCGTCATTGTAGTATAGATATCCGGCAGGCGCTTCACAATGACTACAAGTGATGTGTTTTGGAACCTTGTTATTTTTATTGCGAATATTGACAGGTTTTAACGGTTTATTGTGTTTTTCTTCATATTCTGTTAGAATTGTAATATAATTTAACATTGGTTCTTTATGGACAACTTCAGAGTGCTTTAAAGGAGCTAATGGGTCAACAAAGAATTGGCGATAATTGGGATGTTTATCTAAAAAATCGTTACGTGGTTTTATGTCATCATATTGGTCATGGAGTACACTAAGAAGAATAAAAACAATATTCCAGAGTTGTTCTCTGGTAAATTTCCTGGCTAACCACTTAACGATATTAAAAAGAGATTCTAAAATGTTTTCCATTGGTTTTTCTCCTTCTTTTTA
>JAYEGO010000615.1:0-1795 GCA_034659155.1 Bacteroidota bacterium
ATGCTGAGACCTCTTATATTTACATCACATATTTGACATAATAAATAAGAAGGGGAAGGGAAATAATAAGTTTTATCCTGAAATCAGGAAGCCCAGAATAGCAATAAATCCAAAGATAAAAATAGCTGCTCCTGCTATCTTATTCATCCAGAAAATTCCCCGTAACCTGATTCTGTCTCTTAACTTATTGACAATCGAGCTAATTAAAAACCACCATGTGGAAGAACCTGCAAATATCCCGATGATAATTGTTAATGCAGGGGCAAATGAATCTCTGTCAAAGAGGTTAAGTGTAGTAAATACCGCAAGGAATGCAAAAAGTATGAAGGGGTTAGTCAGAGTAAGAAACAAACCTGAAAAAAAATGCCATATCCTTCTCTTATCATTTACATTTCTATACCGGAATTTCTTTACAGGATTGCTTAAGAATATCCTGAGCCCGAGTAACAAAATAATAATTGAGCCGAATAAATGGAAATAAAATTGTCCCGATTCCAGGAAATGCACAAGAAAGGAAACTCCAAATCCGGCTATAATAGCATAAATTGTATCTGCAGTTGCAACTCCCATACCCGATAAAAAGCCTGAAACCCTTCCATTATTCAGTGTACGATGAATGCATAACAAACCCATGGGACCAAAAGGGAATGACATCAACACCCCAATTAAAATACCTTTAAAGAATAATAATATGTCCATAAGTCAAAAATTCCTTCTCTGCAGTTTGCTACAAAAAACATGCAAAAATAGGAATTGATTCTGATGAAACAAAATTTATTTAACACAAGTCACTGAAATAGAGCTCGAAAATTGTAAAATTAATTTTTGAGTGCAATAAAAGCTTGAGGAGAACTTGAAATGCTTTAGAAAAGTTTAAGTCAAATGTCAAAAGTCCAAAAGTATGAAAGAAAGAGATGAGAAAGTTTAGGAGATTAATTTATATCAGTTTTTAATGCATCACTTAACAACTCTTTAAATAAGCTATCTTTGTTGAAATTTTATTCTATGAACCTGGAAAAAAAAAGATGGCAGTGGGCATTATTGCTTTTCCTGGCTTTTATATGGGGAACTTCATTTATTTTAATGAAGAAAGGTCTTGAGTCTTATACAAATAATCAGGTAGCTTCATTTCGAATATTCTTTACTTTCCTGTTTTTTATTCCCTTCCTTTTCAAAAGAATCAGAAAAATCAACAATAAAAATATTCTATCCCTCATTATAGTTGGAGTAATAGGAAATGGCATACCAGCTTTTTTATTTACAAAGGCACAAACACAGATTGACAGCAGCCTTGCCGGAATACTTAATTCCCTTACACCGCTGTTTACACTGATCATAGGTTTGGCTTTTTACAAAAGTCATGTCAAACTTGTAAATATTCTGGGGCTTGTTCTTGGTTTTCTGGGAGCAGTGGGTTTGATTTTTCAGGAATCTACTACAGGATTTGAAATTAAAACTTCAGGATATGCTTTTTTTGTGGTGGCTGCTACTTTATGCTACGGAGTTAGTGTTAATGAAATAAAGTATAAACTAGCCGATCTTGATGCCTTAAGCATTGCTTCACTTTCCTTCATGATCATTGGGCCATTTGCAGGGCTGAACCTCCTATTTTCAGACCTTCAAAGCTCCTTCGCTACACCTGATGCCATGAAGAACCTGATTTTTATTGTAATCTTATCCTTATTCAGTTCGGTAATTGCAGTTGTTTTGTTCAATATACTCATTAAATATACAACTGCTATTTTTGCTTCATCTGTGACTTATATTATTCCTGTATTTGCAATGCTATGGGGCC
>JAYEGO010000616.1:0-1795 GCA_034659155.1 Bacteroidota bacterium
AGTAAAATGATAAGTCTTTCTACTGGACTTATCCATGAGTGGTCAGACGAGTAAATTCTTCAATAAGCCCGGTTCAGGCTTTTCGCAATGTAAAACCAAAAGTAGAACCTTCTCCAGGTGTGCTTCTAACATTCACAGTTTGCCGGTGAGATTCTATAATGTGTTTTACAATGGATAAACCCAGTCCTGTACCCCCCTGTTCTTTTGTCCTTCCCTTATCTACCCGGTAAAATCTTTCAAAAAGACGACTTAAATGCTGATTCTCAATACCTATCCCATTATCTGAAACCTCTACCAGGATATTTTTTTCCATATCATATAAGCCTATTTGGGTTTGCCCTCCCCTGTTTCCGTATTTAATCGAATTAGCAATAAGATTGGAAAAAACCTGCCTTACCTTTTCCTTATCTGCGTATACCATAATACCACTCTTGCTTCCTGTTTTAAACCCAGTTTGAATATCCGACCTTTCAGCTAACAACTTAAGGCTGTCAATAACCTCCAGGGCAAGACTGTAAATATCAAATTTTTCATAAGCCAATTGCTGAACACCACTCTCAATCATGGATATCATCTCAAGATCCTCAATTATTTTAGACAATCTCTCCACATTACGAGATGCTCTTTGCAGGTAGAGCATTTTTATTTTTTCATCATCCACTCCCCCATCAATTAATGTTTCAATATATCCCTGGATATTAAATATGGGAGTCTTAAGTTCATGCGACACATTTCCTAAAAACTCTTTTCTGTATAATTCCAGTTCTTTCAAACGCTCAATTTCTTTGGTTTTGTTGCCAGTCCACTTCAAAACCTCCTGCTCCACTTCCTCAATTGTGTTCTTCTCAATATTCTTTATCCCCGGATTTTCAGTTGTAGAGAATTTATGTTCAGAAATTGTTTTATATATAAGTTTTATTTTCCTGTAGATAAATTTTTGAAGGGTATACAGAAAAATCATATATGAAAAGATAAAAACCAATAGTGGGATGGCTATTGCCACGAACCAGTTAAAAGAATAAAAAACAGAATCCCTGAAAACAATCAGCAGAGAGAACACAAATACTGCTATTAGGAATGCAGACAAAACTGCAACCTGTTTTGGAGATGGATATTTAAACATTTTTACTTTTTCAAGGGCAAAAGTAATAAAGCTGAAGATTCAAACAGAATTTTATGTAATGAAAAGATGCTTTTTAGTAATTTTGATGTCTCCCTGAAATTAACAGCACTTATTTTCAATGAGCCAGAAAATCGCTAAAATAGAAAAAAACTCCCGGGCATCAATACTGAAACGAATTGCCAGGATCCTTGGGTTTGTTGTCCTTGGAATTATTATGTTTAGCCTGATTCTAACAAGCTATCTTACAATAAGAAAGGATCATTTTGGCAGCAAGATATTGCTGGCTGTAAATAATAAAATTCAAGGAGAACTGGTCTTTGAGAATCTCCATTTTAGTCCAATTAATCAATTTCCATATATTTCTGTAAACCTTAAGGAGGTTGCCTTCTTTGAATACCCGCAATCTGAAAACGATTCCAGTGAATTGCCTGTAGGCCGGTTTGAACAGGTCAAGTGTGCTCTTAATATTAAAGAGATAATCAGGGGAAATGCGATTGTTTCAAAGATTCTGATCAAAAATGGAAACATTTTCATTAACAAGTATTCAGATTCCACATTCAATTTCACAAATGCCATAAGACCTGTAAACTGGCCTGAAACCACTAAAGATAGAAGAAGAAAATCAAACCTGGAGACCAGGGATGAAGATTCCAATAAAACAGATACAACAAA
>JAYEGO010000617.1:0-7632 GCA_034659155.1 Bacteroidota bacterium
TTTTATGAGGGTTTTCAAGGAAGTCAGGCTGGAAAAGTAGGGACAGCTTCCTACTTTTTTTTAAAAAATATGATTTAGCAATAAGTATTACTATGAAAAAGTAGGAAGCTGTCCCTACTTTTTATAGTTCCATAATTCGTATTGATTCCAGATATTTTCTGCCTGGATATCTCCTGATTTATAAGCCTTTTCAATCCAATGGGAGGCTTTGTATAAATCTTTATTTACTCCATTTCCATGGATATACATAAAGCCCAGCTTGATTTGGGCTGTGGTATTTCCTTGCACAGCTGCTTTGCGATACCAGAAAGCAGCCAGTTTCATGTCTTTTTCAACACCCCGGCCTAATAAATACATGAAACCCAGCTTATTCTGTGCATTTGCATTTCCCTGCGACCCTGACTTTTCAAACCAAATCATTGCTTTTTCATAGTTCTTATCCACATCATTCCCCTCAAAATATACAATCCCTAGTTCAAACTGAGCCTGGGCATCACCACTTTTTGCTTTTTCAAGAGTTTCCTGATTCTGGCTATAAGAAGTCAGGGGGGTAAACAGGATTAGGATTAGCAATAATAATTTTCCAGGGAGATTCATTTTCACTAGAGTTAAATTAAAAGGTAAGTATAAATGTTGTTTCTTTATCTGGTATAGAATGTGCCGAAATTGTGCCACCATGCAAACGTAGGATTTGTCTTGATAGACTGAGCCCGATACCTGATCCGGTTTGTTTGGTAGTAAAGAAAGGAATAAATATCTTATCAAGAACTTCCTGCAAAATGCCTGCTCCATTATCAATATGTTGAATGGTAATTCGGCCTCGTTTGTTCATAAACCCTTTCAGAGAAATTTTGGGTGATTCTGTTTTTTCCAGGGCATAAATGGAATTTTTTATAAGGTTGATCAAAACCTGTTCAATAAGTTTTTCATCTGCAGATACTTCCAGGTTGGCGGGGTACACTGATGCTACCAGCTCAATATTCTTCTTTTTCAGTTCTTCGTTCATCAGGCCTTCAATATTATTGAAAATGGTCTTAATCTGCGAAACTTTGAAATTGGGCTTTGGGATTCTTGTCAGATTTCGATATGTATCAACAAAATGCATTAGCCCGGTACTTCTTTTGTTGATGGTTTGCAATGCTTTTTGAAATTCTTCTACAGATTGCCTGGGGAGCCTGTAAATTTTTGAGTCATTATTCTCTCTGGTCAGGTCATTTAATGTCATTTCGAGAGTTGATGTTAAAGAAGAAATAGGTGTAATTGAATTCATTATTTCATGAGTAAGAACACGTATCAGCTTCTGCCATGCTTCTAATTCCTGCTCTTCAAGAACTTCCTGGATATTTTTAATTGTTGCCAGGATAATATGTTTGTTTTTTATTTTAAATTCTGAAGCAGAAATAGCAAGTTGAAGAATATCATCTTCTTCCTGGACTTTTACCAGGCTTGTGGCTCCGGGTGTAAGATTAAGAAGGGTGCTTACAAGATCATTACTGATATTAGTAAGTGACTTAATATTTTTCAATGTTGCCACCTGAAATAATCTCTTTGCAGCTTTATTGATCATTTCAACTCTTCCGTCTTTTTGAAAAGCAACAATACTTACATCAGTATTTTGAACAATGCTTTGAAGATATTGGTAGTGTTCTTCTTTTTCTGATCTTATTTCCTGGAAATCATTGATTACATTGTTAAAAGCTTCGTTTAATTCATTGAAGGATGAGCCCATGCCTTCCACCCTGAAACTCCGTGTGAATTCTGAGAACCTGATAGATTCCAGGAAGCTTGCCAGATCGCGATTAGTGCGATCTACATACTTAAAGAGAGATAATAGCTGTAGAAGCAGGAATAAACCAATAAAAACAGGTGTGAGCAAAAACTTTGATTCGAGAGATGCGAGCATGACAAATATTGTTGTTGTAATCAACAATATCCTGAAAATCAGAATTAATCTAAAGTTTTTAAATGCCATGTTTTTCCATTCTACGATATAGTGCATTCCTTGTCAGACCAAGTTCTGAAGATGCTTGTGTAACATTTCCGGAATGGGTTTTCAGGGCTTTTTCTATGACTTGCTTTTCAATGGTTTCAAGGTTTAGGGTGCTAAAGTCTGTTTGATTATTACCACCTTGTTTTGCACTAAGCATGAAGTCTTCTCTTTGCAATATATTGGATTCTGTAAGAATCACAGCTCTTTCCAAGGAATGTTGCAATTCTCTGACATTCCCTGGCCAGGAGTAATTTTTAAGACATTTCATTGCTTCAGGACTAATCTTCTGTATGTATTTACGGTATTTCTTTGAATAAACGGTCAGGAAATGCTTTGCCAGCAATGGAATGTCAGTTATTCTTTCACGGAGTGGAGGTAACTGGATTTCAACGGTATTGATTCGGTAAAGTAAGTCCTGACGAAAGGTGTTTTCCGAAACCATTTGATGAATATTGTTGTTGGTAGCACAAATTAGTCTTACATCAACGGAGACTGGTTTACTGGATCCAACCCGGGTAATTTCCCGGCGTTCAATTGCCGTAAGAATTTTGGTTTGTAGTGGCATGGACAGGTTTCCAATTTCATCCAGAAAAAGACTTCCTCCACGGGCAATCTCAAATCTCCCTGCACGCTCTTTTATTGCATCAGTGAAAGCTCCTTTTTCATGCCCAAATAATTCACTTTCAAAAAGAGTTTCGCTGATTGACCCAAGATCCACGTTTATGAAAATTTCATCTTTCCTAAAGGAGCTCTTGTGTATGGCATTGGCCACCAGTTCTTTTCCTGTTCCATTCTCTCCAAGAATCAATATATTGGCATCAGTTTGTGCAACCTTTGAAATGGTAGCAAATACCTCTTTCATTTCTTCAGACTCACCTATAAATTCCTGAAAAGAGCGATTCATTACGGCACTGATCTCCTGGTGTTTGATTTTTAGCTCCTTATTTTCTTTTTTTGATTGCGATAGTTTTATTGCAGAAGAAACTGTTGCAAGAAGTTTTTCATTTTGCCAGGGTTTCAAAACAAAGTCGGTGGCGCCTGCTTTAATTGATTTAACAGCTTTTTCGGCATCACCATAGGCCGTAATGAAAACAATTATGGCAGAAGGATCAATGCTAAGTATTTTACCCATCCAGTCAAAGCCTTCCTGTCCGCTTATTGCATCTTTGGTGAAATTCATATCCAGGAGGATCAGGTCATAATCCTTTTTCCGAAGCTGATCAAGCAGGTTGTCAGGAGAATTAAAGGTGTCAATTTCCTCTACATGAGGTTTTAATAGCAGCTTTAAGGCAAACAGAATATCTTCATTGTCATCTATGGCCAGTATTTTTCCTTTTGATTCTGTCATTTTTGTTATTTTTGTGCAGAATGCTGTTGTTCAGCAAAATTGAAGCTTCAACAGCTATATTATGATTTAATTACAAAAGTAAACTTTATTTTCATATTGTTCGTTTTTGAGAATTACCTGTTTCATTTACGAACACCGGGAGACTAAACTGAAAATCGGGAATTTTGTTAAATGGGTTCAAATCAGTGTAATGATGGGTTTGGCATAATTCATGATGAGTTAAGATGATTTTAATAAGAAGACATGGATAGACCCATTGAAAACAAAAATAAGATCCAAAAAAAACATATATGGATCTTTATTGCTGTATTACTTGTTTTGCTAACTGTCTGGCAACTTATTTTTGGAGATAAAAGCTCTAAATTGAATGTAGATCTTGATAAAATTGCCATTGATGAGGTAAGTGAAGGTTTTTTCAAGAATTATATTTCAGTAACCGGAACCGTAGAGCCAATTACTACTGTTTACCTTGATGCTATGGAAGGAGGAAGGGTGGACGAGATTGTTGCTGAAGAGGGAACCAGGGTTGAAAGAAATGAAATCCTGGTAAAATTAAGCAATACCAGCTTAATTCTGGAAATATCAAATTATGAGGCTCTTGTTTCAAGAACTTCAAATGAGCTGCGACAATCCAGGCTTCTTATGGATCAGCAAACATTAAATTCCAAAAGCCAGATACTGGAAGTAGAATTTAATATTTTGCAAAGAAAGCGTAACTATGATAACAACAAAATACTTTTTGAAGGAAATCATATTTCGAAGGAAGAATTTGATATTTCGAAGGAACAATTGGAACTCTCAATTAAAAGACTGGACCTGCTGGAAAAAAACCTGAAGCAGGATTCCATTTTCCGAAGTGTTCAGATCAGCTCTTTGGAATTGTCTGTTAAAAGGATGCAGGATAATCTTACCCTTGTGAATAGTAGGCTGGAAAGCCTTCATTTTAAGGCTCCTGTATCAGGGGAGCTTGCTTCTCTTAACCTTGAAATTGGACAGGTACTGGTAAGAGGTCAAAGGATTGGTCAGATTAACATCTTAGATTCCTATAAACTCAGGGTTGAAATTGATGAGTATTTTATTTCAAAGGTGTCAAAGGGCTTAACAGGGGAATGTGATTTTTCAGGGGCCCTGTATAAGGGAATTATTTCCAAGATCTATCCGGAAGTAACAGCCGGGAAATTTTATGGTGATATGGTATTTACTGATTCAATTCCTCCAACCATCAGGATTGGACAAACTTCAAGGATAAAACTGGAATTGGGAGCTCCAAAGACTGCATTATTAATACCAAGAGGGGGCTTTTATCAGAGTACAGGAGGACGCTGGGTGTATGTTGTTGATCCCTCAGGAGAATTCGCTGAGAAACGTAATATCACATTGGGTTCGCAGAATCCAAGGTTTTATGAAGTGCTCAGTGGGTTGAAACCCGGAGAACAGGTGGTTGTTTCCAGCTATGATAATTTTGGTGACGTTGATAAACTTATTCTAAAAAATTAATTTGAAATACATTTAAACTTTTAAACTATGATCCGGACAAAAGAACTTACAAAGGTCTTTAGAACTGAAGAGGTAGAAACCACCGCATTAAATAAGGTTGACCTTACAATTAAGGATGGAGAAATGGTTGCTGTTATGGGACCATCTGGTTGTGGAAAATCAACTCTGTTGAATATTATTGGTTTGCTTGACAATCCAACAGAAGGTGAGTTTTACTTTAATGACCAGGAGGTCTCCAAATTTTCTGAACGGAATAGAACAAATTTGAGAAAGGGGAATATTGGATTTGTCTTCCAGAGTTTTAATCTTATTGATGAACTTACAGTTTATGAGAATGTTGAGCTTCCTTTGCTCTACTTAAAGGTATCCGCCTCACAGCGTAAGAAAAAGGTGGAAGAGGTATTGGAACGAATGAAGATAATACATAGGAAAAAGCACTTTCCGCAGCAGTTATCAGGGGGGCAACAGCAAAGAGTAGCTATTTCGCGTGCTGTGGTTACCAATCCAAAACTAATACTTGCCGACGAACCAACAGGTAACCTGGATTCAGCAAATGGTGAAGAGGTAATGAACCTTCTTACTGAACTGAACAAGGATGGAACTACAATTGTAATGGTTACACACTCACCTACAGATGCTGAATACGCCCATAGGATCATCCAGTTATTTGACGGACATATTGTGACAGAAAACATAAGGCAAACAGTATGAAAGAGTTATGCATACCAATTATGCAGTTTGGTGAGGATCAGAGTGCTGAAATTTCTCTGAAGGTTGGTGAGAAAAGGATGCAATTTGAGTTCCGGGTAGCATCCTTTCCATGGGAAATAGAGGATGATCTTTCGAATGGCGATGATCAGATTTCAAAATCTCTTGCCAGAATTTCGAGATTAAAGAATGCAATAGGCAATTACGACACAGAGTGGGAATTGATGCAGATCTATACGCCAATAGAAGATGCAAGATTCATTCAGGTTTTATACAGAAAAAAGAATAAGTAAGCATGACGTTTTGTGTACCAAAAAGGCTTAATTCTGTGAGTATTTTCATGGTTTTCAAGTTTGTTTTATTGGGAAGCTTGTTTGTTCAGGGCCAGACCAACGAAATATGGTCTCTTGAAAATTGTATTGATCATGCAATTGATAATAACTTGCAGTTAAAGAGGATGGAACTTCTGGCAAAAAGCTCCAAAAATGATTTTTTCCAGTCAAAAATGGAAGTGCTTCCAAATCTGGATGCATTTGCTCAACACAGTTTTAGCTCAGGAAGAACAGTAAACCTTGATGATTATACATATGTTCAGCAGAAATTCCAGGATGGGAATCTTGGGGCCCAGGCAAATATGAATATCTTCAATGGATTACAGCAAACAAATATTATTATCAGGAATAAATATAATTTACTTGCCAGCTATGCTGATGTTGACAAGCAGGAAAATGACATGATCATAGATATTGTACTTGCTTATATGAAAATCCTTTATAACGAAGAACTTCATGCAATTGCAGAATCACAGCTAGATGTTATTTATCAACAGGTAGAAAGAACCTCAAAGTTTGTGGAAGTCGGGAAACAATCCATGGGAGAATTATTGGACATGAAATCACAGGCTGCTGCTGAAAGACTGAATACAACAACTGTAAAAAACCAATTAAAGACCGCCTACCTGGATTTAGTGCAGTTGCTTGACCTTGATTCAGTTGGGAATTTCAGGATTCAGACACCTGATACTTTTTTGCTCGAGGCAAATGCAGTAGTTGTTCCATTTTGGAATGTGTACAGTAATGCAGTTGCTACCTTCCCGGAAATAAAAAGTGCTGAATATGGTTTAAAAGTACAGGAGAAAAACCTAGCAATTACCCGTGGCCAGAGAAGTCCACGAATTTCCATGAGAGGTTTATACTATACACGATATTCTGAATTGGGTGTTAACCCCATTGATCCCGGATCTGATTATTTATATATTGACCAGATGCAGAATAACCAATACCGGCAGTTATCATTTAATTTAAGTATTCCTATTTTTGAACGATGGAGCATTCAGAATGCTATTAGCAATGCAAAGATTTCGGTTTTGGATGCGGAATTTAGCCTTGATCTCTCAAAACAAATTCTCTACAAATCTATTCAACAAACACATAATGACGCTGTTACGGCTCTTGAAAAATACAGAACCTCCCTTGAGGTTGTAGAGCATCGTGCAACGGCATTTGATTATTCACAGGAAAAGATGAATGTGGGTATTGAAAATTCGGTAGATTATAATATTGCAAAAAATAATCTAATGAAAGCCCAGGCTGAACTACTTCAGGCAAAATATGAATTCGTTTTTACCACTAAGATCCTGGATTTTTACCAGGGAATTCCGATTACTTTTTAAAAAACAGCATTTCAGGATTCTTTATTTCAGTTCAAAGGCTTGACTATTCTATGACTTTCGACCTTTCGACCTCTTTTCTCTTCGTCTTACTCTCTTGAAAAAACCTTTTCTCCCTGGATATATGTGCTGATAACTTTGATGCCTGGTACTTTATCAATATCCATTGACATTAGATCTTCTTCAAGGATAATAAAGTCTGCAAATTTTCCGGGCTCTATGCTTCCAAACCTGGTTTCTTCAAAACCCGATTTGGCTGCCCAGATAGTCATGGCCTTCAATGCTTCTTCCCGGCTTAAGGCATTTTCAGTTTGAAAGCCACCATCAGGAAATCCTTTTAAATCTTTACGCACCACAGCGGCATAAAAACCATATAAGGGATTGATTTTCTCAACAGGGAAATCACTTCCATTAGGGATC
>JAYEGO010000618.1:0-1776 GCA_034659155.1 Bacteroidota bacterium
TCCGAATGTAGATGGTCCGGTTCTGAATTATCAATTTCCCTTTACTGCTACTTTTACTAAAATTCAGCATATTACCTGCAATGGAGGTTCAGATGGAGAACTGATTGTAACTCCGCATTTTGGACAAGCTCCATTTAGCTATAGTTGGGACCATGATGCCAATTTGACAAATCCAGTAGCAACAAACCTTTCGGCTGGTGATTATACGGTTTCAGTAACCGATGGGAATAATCAAACGATCTCAATATCGGTTTCCCTATTAGAGCCATCATCCATAACAATAAATGAATCTATTACTCATGTTGGTTGCAACAATGGAAATGATGGGGCTATAAATGTAACAGTTACTGGCGGTACCGGATCTAAAACCTACCTTTGGTCCACTACTGATGGTTCTGGTGTAGAACCTACTCTTGAGGACCAATCAGAGCTTTCAGCCGGTACTTATCATATCACCGTAACCGATGAAAATGGGTGTATTACTTCAGCATCCTATATTGTATCCGAACCCCAACCAATAACTTTTGGAGGTTCTGTGGTGACAGATATTGTTTTTCCCGAGGGAGGAAATGGAGCCATAAACCTGAATATTTCCGGCGGAACACCTGCCTATACTTTTTCATGGTCAGGACCTGAGGAATATCTGTCAAATGACAAGGATTTAGACAGCCTGAATATTGAAGGAAATTATTCTATAATCGTAGTAGATACGAATTCTTGTGAAGCTGACACTGTTTTTACCCTGCTGTCAAATGGAGATGACTTCATGGCTTTTATCAATATTAAAAAAGATGTTAGTTGTTATGGGGGCAGTGATGGTGAAGCCACGGTAACTGTTATTGGAGAACAGGGAACTCTTCATTATGTTTGGAAAAATTCTGAAGGGTGTAAGATCGGAGGAGATTCTCCTACTGTTACTGGTCTTATTGCTGGCGATTATATGGTTACTGTTTATGATTATCGAAAATGCCATGTTTATGCTGAAGTCACTATTACTGAACCTGATTCCCCACTAGAAGGTACCATTGTGGGGCAGGATGTAAGCTGTTATAATGAACAAAATGGAATTGCAGATCTAACTGTACAGGGTGGTACTCCTCCCTATACCTTTGAATGGTCAACCGGGGCCACAAGTGAAGATATAAGTGGTCTGGCAGCCGGAACATACATGGTAATTATAACCGACGTGAATGCATGCACATTCCAAACAGATGTTACAATTTCAGAACCAGACCCTATTCAAATTGTATTAGTGCTTGAGAATGAATTATTGTGTTATGGTGATATGAGTGCAGTAGCCTCTGTTAGTGTTTCGGGTGGTACAGAACCATACAGCTACCTGTGGAATGATCCGGGAAGTCAAAATACTGCCACTGCAACCAATTTGGGTGCTGGTCTTTACACAGTAATAGTTACAGATGCTAATGGTTGTATTGAGACTGGAAGTATTGAAATTGAAGAACCCCCACAAATAGTGATTTCTTTTAACCATGTGGATGTAAGTTGTTTTGGGGGAAATGATGGTGTAATTGATGCCCTTGTTCAAGGGGGGGTATCCCCGTATAATTACCTGTGGTCAAATGGAGGGATGGGAAGCAGTATGAATAATATCGAAGCGGGCGTTTATTCGCTTGTAATAACAGACATGAATCAATGCCAGGTAATGAGCAGTATTGAGATCCTGCAACCCTCTGAAATAATAATTACCAGCTCAGCTGTTGTTGATATCACCTGTTTTGATCAACAGGATGGAGAAATCAATATCGTTGCTAATGG
>JAYEGO010000619.1:0-1771 GCA_034659155.1 Bacteroidota bacterium
TAAAAGATCAAAGAGAAGAGGAGAAAGGGAGAAAGAGTGAAAAGGAGAAATAAGAGATGAAAGATAAGAGGTGAGTAGTGAGTGAATGATCTGCGAATATCAGCGTGATCTGCGTGAAATAGTGCTCGCAGATAAAGCAGAAGAAGAGTTGGAGAGAGGTCTAAAGAGAGAAATAGAGAAGAGGCTCAAGGCACAGGGCGAAGGGCGCAGGGCAAGAAAAGAAGTGAGAAATAGAGCAATGAGAGGTAGAGAAGAGGAGAAAGAGAGAAGAGAAGTGATGAGGTGATTAGGTGATGAGGTGTCTTGTCCTCCCGGCTGAATTTTGATAGTTTTAACAAAAACTTGTATATATGCTTGACAAACATTATGTTTGTTAAACATAATAAAAATTGGAAATGTTTGTAAACAGAATCAATGAAATAATGCGTATTGAAACCGCCTTGCAACAGGAGGATTCAGTATTGTTGGCGGTTTACGGTAGACGTAGATGTGGGAAATCTACATTGATAAAAAAAGTGATTAATGAAAGCGACATCTACTTTTCTGCTGATTTACGAGAAAAATCGCTACAAATTGAAGCTTTTGCCAGAACTATAGGAAAGCTTGTAAATGGTTTTTCAAAATTGAAATATCCCGATTGGGATTCATTATTTCGTAACCTGCAAAACACTCTTAAACAGAAAATCACAATCTGTATTGATGAGTTTCCATATCTGGTAAAGAATTCTCCAGAGCTGCCTTCATTATTGCAAAACATTATTGATAACAGCATAAATGATAAATTTAACCTGATCTTATGCGGATCCTCTCAACAGATGATGCAGAGTATGACATTAAATAGCTCATCCCCTTTATATGGGCGTTGTGATGAAATACTTAATGTGAACCCAATGTTATTAGGATGGTATAACGATTATTTTGGAATGAAGGCTATTGAAACAATTGAAGGATATAGTGTTTATGGCGGAGTTCCAAGATACTGGGAGTTGCAAAAAAAACATAAGTCCCTGGTTGAAAGCATAAAATATAATTTGCTTGATCCCGATGGTGTCTTATTCAAAGAACCGGAAATGCTTTTCTACGATGAAATGAGAACATCTGTATTGGCATTTTCAATACTTACATTGATAGGTTTGGGCTGTAATCGTTTATCAGAAATTGCCGGACGTATAGAGAAACCGGCAACACAGCTTAACAGACCGATAAAATTGTTGATTGATCTGGGCTATGTTAGAAGAGAAACTCCATTTAACATATCTGTAAAATCAACAAAAAAGAGTCTGTATAAGATTTCAGACCCCTTTATGAATTTTTATTTCTCTTTTGTAGTACAAAATAAAAGCAGGTTGGAATATGGTCTTATTGAGCAAGTGTGGAATGAAATAAATAAAAAGTTCAGTCAATATGTTTCTGAAATCTGGGAAGAATTATGCAGAAATGCAGTGCCACGAATGAAGATTAAAGGTAAAATGTTTAATCCTGCACAGCGCTGGTGGGGGAATGGAACTGATGGAAAACCAATGGAAATAGATGTTGTTGCTGAATCAACCGATAAATCAACAATACTGGTTGGTGAGGTAAAATGGATTGATAATGTGTCAATAAATAAAGTATGGAATGAATTAAAGCTTAAAATTGAAAATGCTCCTTTTGTTCAAAATCGAGAAGTACTGCAGGTTTTATTTCTGAAGCGAGCACCTGAAAAAAAATCAAAAGAAATGATTTTTATCGAACCTGCTGATGTTATTGAGGTATTAAAGTGAAGAGAGGT
>JAYEGO010000620.1:0-7603 GCA_034659155.1 Bacteroidota bacterium
TGGAGAATTATATTCTGAATTTTCAATAACTGCCCCTATAGATGGATATATTACAAACCTCAATATAATGCTAGGACAATTTATTGAGCAACAAAAAAGTCTTATAAAGATTATTGATGTTAATCAATTGCAACTTCAACTTTCAGTTTTTGAAAATGATCTGAAAGAGTTGAATATTGGACAAAATATTAAATTTTATTCTTTAGGAAGACCTAATACTATTCATTATGCAAGATTGAGTTCGGTAGGAAAAACTATCAATTTAGAATCTAAAACCATACAATGTATTGCAAAAATTAACAATGAAGATGGATTTAGTTTTATTAATAACTCATATATTGAGGCAAGGATCATTATTAATCAAAGAGAAGCAAAAGCCTTACCCAATGAGGCCATTTTAAAATCTGGCAAAGATTATTATGTTTTTATTGTTGAAAAATCTGATAAGCAAATTTATTACTTTCGAAAGGTGAAAGTTAATATTGGTTCTGTCTCTAATGAGTTTACTGAAATTATTGCTGGTGAGGGTTTGACGAAAGTTGTAACTAATGGAGTATATAATTTACAAACAAATAATTGATAGGAATTCTAAAAAAATAATACACAAATAAGCAAGATTTTAATGAAGAATCTCCATACAGAAAAATCCCCAACAAAACTCTGGGAACCTTCTTCAGGCTTAAAGAAAAAAACTAATCTGTACAATTATATTCAATGGCTGAAGAAAAATTATGATCTTGACTTTGAAGATTACCACGATCTTTGGCTATGGTCGGTTCAGAATTTGGGAGACTTCTGGGAATCTGTTTGGAAATACTTTAGGGTGATTTCTTCCACTCCTTATACTTCTGTAGTTTCCCAGCATAAAATGCCATATACCAAGTGGTTTGAAGGTGCATATTTAAATTATGCAGAGCATATTTTCAGAAATGAAACAGAAAATTACCCTGCCATCATCTATAAATCAGAAACCTCAGCTATTCAGGAAATGAGCTGGAAAGAGCTTAGGCAAAAAGTGTCAGCCTTCAGAACTTATCTTTTATCTATTGGAATAAAACCGGGAGATCGTGTTGCAGCTTATCTTCCAAATATTCCTGAAGCCAATATTGCATTTTTGGCGGCAAATTCAATTGGAGCTGTCTGGTCAAGCAGTTCTCCTGATTTTGGTACGGCTTCGGTTATTGACAGGTTTTCACAGATTGAGCCCCGGGTTTTGATTGCGGTGAATGCTTATCAATATGGGGGTAAGTATTTTGACAGGTCGAAAGAGATTGTTAAAATAAGTGAATCTTTAAGGGGTTTAGAAAAACTCATCATTATTGCACATGGTCAATCAGAACAACAATCAAGTCAGATTCCCGGTTCCATTGACTGGAAGGATACAATTACACATAATTCTGAAGAATTAAAATTTGAAAGAGTCCCTTTTGACCACCCTATGTGGGTGCTTTATTCATCTGGAACAACCGGTTTGCCCAAAGCCATTACTCATAGTCATGGGGGGATTTTGCTGGAGCATTTAAAATATCTTACTTTTCATAATGACATAAAACCCGGGGATCGATGTTTTTGGTATACAACAACAGGCTGGATGATGTGGAATTATATTCAGGCCTCCTTACTTATGGGTGGAGTATTGGTCCTATATGATGGCAGTCCGGGATATCCTGACATGAATGTTCTTTGGGAATTTGCACAGGAAGTGTGTGTCCATCATTTTGGTACCAGTGCAGCTTATATCGTTGCCAATATGAAGGGAAGAATCCATCCCTCTAATGATTTTGACCTTAGTAATTTGAGGTCTTTGAGCTCCACAGGCTCACCTCTTCCACCAGAGGGATTTGATTGGATATACCGGGAAGTAAAAAATGATCTTTGGCTTGCGTCCATAAGTGGTGGCACGGATGTGTGTAGTGCGTTTGTAGGGGGAAATCCCCTTTGGCCGGTTTATTCCGGAGAAATTCAATGTCGTGCCCTGGCTTGTTCACTTGAAGCTTTCAATGATGAAGGACAAGCGGTGCAGGATGAGATGGGAGAAATGGTTATTACCATGCCTATGCCCTCCATGCCAATTTGTTTTTGGAATGATAAGGATTTCATTAGATATAAGGAGAGTTATTTTGAAATGTATCCGGGAAAGTGGAGACACGGGGACTGGACTAAAATTACTCCCCGGCATGGAGTAATTATTTATGGCAGGTCTGATTCCACCCTTAATCGTGGAGGTGTAAGAATTGGAACCAGTGAAATTTACAGGGTGGTAGATAAGATTCCGGAAATTGTTGATAGCCTGATCCTGTTTGTTGAAAAATCCGGAAGTGAATCAAGAATGCCCCTGTTTGTTGTTTTGAAAAAGGGACTGGAACTCAATGAGGAGATCAGGGAGAAGGTAAGAATTACGATCAGGAGGGAGTATACACCCCGCCATGTACCGGATGAAATTATTCAGGTGGATGAAATTCCATATACCATCAGTGGAAAAAAAATGGAAACCCCAATTAAGAAAATATTAGCGGGGCAGGATCCAGATAAAGTAATTAGTGCTGATGCTGTGAAGAATCCGGAGTCTCTGGAGTTTTTTATTAATATGGCTAGGATATAATAGTTAGTCATAAGGCCGAAGAATTGAGTTTAGCAAGAAATCATCTAAATATCCGATTATAAATTCAGATTTTTTATGCTTGTTTCTGGTTTGAAAAAAATGCAATAAAGCCCCAGATGGTTTTTAATCCTGAACACATATGTGTATTTTTGTAATATGCAAATAAGAACAGATTTATACTTAGGTGACTGCAAAGATGAGATGAAAAAGATTGATGGCAATTCAGTTGACTTGATTTTCACCTCCCCTCCTTATGCAGACCAGAGAAAAAATACATATGGTGGCATTCATTCAGATAAATATGTCGAGTGGTTTTTACCCATTAGTGAGCAATTACTTCGAGTACTCAAACCGACAGGTACATTTGTTCTAAACATAAAAGAACGAGTCCTTAATGGAGAAAGAAGCACTTACGTGATGGAACTAATTCTTGAAATGAGAAAACAAGGATGGTTTTGGACAGAAGAGTACATCTGGCATAAGAAAAATAGCTATCCTGGCAAATGGCCCAATCGCTTCCGAGACTCTTGGGAACGATTACTGCAATTTAATAAGAGCAAGAAGTTCAACATGTATCAAGAGAAGGTAATGGTCCCAATGGGAGATTGGGCAAAAGCGAGATTAAATAAATTAAGTGAAACTGATAAATCAAGAGACGAATCAAAAGTTGGCAGTGGTTTTGGTAAAAACATTTCCAATTGGCTTGAACGAGACATGGCTTATCCAACAAATGTTCTCCATTTGGCAACAGAATGCAATAATAAAAACCATAGTGCGGCATTTCCTGAAGGACTACCAGAATGGTTTATCAAGTTATTCTCAGAGGAAGGAGAAGTTGTTCTTGATCCGTTTATGGGTTCAGGGACTACAAACTTTGTTGCCAAAAGAATGAAAAGAAACTCTATTGGTATCGAAATAGTCCCGGAATACTATGAAATGGTAAAAAGCAAAATCCAACCAGTAGAGCTTTACTTATTAGAATCTAAAACAAAATATGAAAAAGCTAAATCTAAAAGAGGTATCAAAGTACGTTAAAGACAACATTGGAACTTTTCATCAGAAAAGGATTATGAGTTTAGATGCTTTGAGTTTAGCAAAGGTTTTAAGACGAAAGAATCCTTATCTCTTTAAAGCTAAATATGTTCTAACCGCAGAACAAATTGTAAAAGGATTGGTTGACGCCCATTTATCGTCAAATGAGGAAACCATATTTGGCGATTGGCTGGAGGGACTTGCCATATTCATCAATGGAAAAGTTTATGGAGGTAAGAAATCTGGCATTGTTGGAATTGACTTGGAATTTGACAATGATAAGACACGATATATTGTGAATATCAAATCTGGGCCAAATTGGGGAAACAGTAGTCAAGTTAAAAAAATGATTTCTGACTTCAAAACAGCTATGAGAACCTTAAGGACTAGTAATTCAGGACTTAATATTGTAGCTGTCAATGGTTGTTGTTATGGGAGAGACAACAATCAAGATAAAGGAGATTATTTTAAATATTGTGGACAAAAATTTTGGGAGTTTATTTCAGGTAATTCTGACCTTTATACAGAAATAATTGAACCGCTTGGACATGAAGCTAAACAAAAGAATGAAGAATTTTTAGAATCATATTCCCAAATGATAAATAAGTTTACAAGGGAATTTGGCAATGATTTTTGTAATGTTAAAGGGGCAATTGATTGGGAGAAATTGGTGAACTTTAATTCGTCAATATAGTAGTTAAATAAAACCATGAACCCTTATAGTTGATTTCCTCCTGACTTCGATCTTCAGATTTCTGAATAATAAAAATCTTCCACTCTTGGATTTTTCGTCTTTCGACCTTTTAACTCTATATGCTTTGTTTATCGGGCATTATCTAAACCTAATGATGCTTTCCTTAGCCTTAGCCTCAACCTTAGCCTTGTTTATAAACAAACCGCTTCCCCAGTATATGAACACAGACAGACCAATATCTAATTCTCTATTCTGGAGGAAGCGGTAAAGTATATAGATTATTAGTATTTACATAAGCCCAATTTATAATTGCTATTACAAATGGATAACCGAACACATTAATAGTAATCAATCATCTGATTCTACAAGGCCTTCTTCAGTTACTATCCATACTTTCCCTACTATAGAATAACTTCTTCTATATTCGGGAGTCTCAATATCGTCCATAATTTGAATTAAGTCATCGCCAATGTAAACTGCTTTTCCTTCAGGGACCTTTAAGGTAAGGTTTACATTAGGAGCTCTCCATCGCTGTTTTTCAGGAAGTTCAAAGTAATGGTTGAAAAGGAGCAAAGAGTCCTGTGTGTCCCAGCGATACTCGAGTTCCCTGGCGTGTTCCCATGCCTGCTGTGAACTGCGCCCCCGGGATTTTTTCAGGATCTCGAGTTCCACCTCCCCCGATTCACTTCTTTCAATATCCAATCTTGGTTTCCCGTATATAGTACCTGTTTGAGGATCCCTGTATACTCCATCATGGTCGACTTCAAAGCGGACAAACTTTTCGTGATTGAAGTTTGATGGTTTCTCATTCATTCCTAAGTACAGGGTGTCGGCATTTAGATCTTTTAAAATATGTGTAGTAGTAATTCTTGCCCTTTCAGAATAATTTGCCCCCTCAAAGATTCCAATGGACGCCAGAGCAGATAGGGATACAAGCCAGATTATAAAAGCAGAAAGACCAATTACCTTATCTTTTACTTTAAGTCTGAATACAATTTTTATACCACCATATATAAGTGCCAAAAGAGGAATCATTATAGTAAGTAAAAGAGCGATCATTACAAGTGATACATTTCCATGGCCCACAAAGATCGGTAAAATGTGGGGCAGATAAAACCTGGGAATATCGAGCATATCAGTAAAAATTAGAGTATTACTGAACAAAAGAGCTCCGAGGAAACTAACAAGACTGACAAATCCAACAATAATAAATACTACACCTATAATTACCAGTATTGTTCTTAAGATAAATAGAAAAATGCTTCCAATTGCTGCTAAAATGTCATGAAACACATCTGTGAAACGATTATATGATTTTGTATCCTTAAGTTTATTCAGATTTCCTTTCACTGTTTCAAATTCTTCTTTAATGGTTTTTTCAATATTCTGAACGGTAACATTTCGCCCTTTCATTTCGAGCTTTTGTGATGCGGTTTCTGCTTTAGGAAGTACAATCCATAAAATGATATATACCAGGCCGGCCCCATAAACAAGCAGTAGGATAAGGAATATTATCCTGAACCATATTGGATCAATGTTGAAGTAGGAACCAAGTCCACCACAAACACCCCCCAGGACAGCATTGTCAGGATCTCTGTATAATCTTTTTCCTGTTTGAGAATAGGTCTGTTTTGATTCAGAATTCTGAAAATCTTCTTCTTCAATGATATCTTTGGCTTGTCCCAGCACTTCAATCATTGCAATCACATCTTCCTGATCAATAACTTCCTTATGTTTGCTTGCTTTTTGCTGGAAGATTTCTGCGATTCTACTTTCAATATCCTCCATCACCTCTTTCCCTTCGGCTTTTCTTTTGAAATAATCCTCAAGTGAATGTATATATTGCTGAAGCATGGAATATGCATCATCATCAATATGAAAAACGATGCCTCCAATTTTTATTTTTATGGTCTTTTTCATTGTCTTATTTTTAATATTTTTCAATTCAATTATGAGGCATTATTTTTTTGTTCTGATTAGTTTAATTGCCTTTACAAGATCCTGCCATGATTTATCAAGGTCCTTTAGAAATATTTTCCCCGGATCTGTAAGTTCATAATATTTTCGTGGAGGCCCTTGCGTGGATTCTTCCCACCTGTAGCTCAATAATCCGGCATTTTTCTGACGGGTTAATATTGGATAGAGGGTTCCTTCCACAACAATGACTTTGGCCTCTTTAAGTTGCTTGATAATGTCTGAGGCATATACTGACTCTTTTTCAAGGATTGAAAGAATACAATATTCAAGTATTCCTTTCCTCATCTGGGCTTGTGTATTTTCAACATTCATTATTTGGTATTTTTAAGTTTTTATTATATACAGTTTGTTTCACAGATTCATCCGGGTTTTAACATTCTCAAATTCCTCCTTAACAGATTTACCAATATTTGAAATATTTACCGGTTCCCCTTTCATTTCGAGTTTTTGGGCTGTAGTTTTGGCTTCCGGGATAACAATCCATAAAATCAAATAAATAATAGGTCCTACAAAACCAAAAATGGTAATCACAAAAATAATCCTGAATACCAGGGGGTCAATTTGCCAATATGCACCCATACCAGAACAAACTCCTCCAAGTATGCGATTATCAGGGTCACGGTACATCCTTCTTGAAGAAGATGATCTGTATTTTTCTTTGCTTTTTGGAGCTGATCCATTTTCAGATTCCCCTATTTCATCCGGATCACCAAGGATCCGGATTACACTTTCTACCTCTTTGAGGTCGATAGCCCTATTTGACGCTTTGTTTCTTTCCTGAAAAAGTTCTCCAATTCGAGCTTCTATATCTGCCATGATCTCCTGACGTTCTGATGTATTTGCAAAGTGCACCTCAATTTGTTCCAGGTACTTTTTTAATACCTGATATGCATCATCGTCGATATTAAACACCATTCCGCCAAGATTTATACTGTAGGTTTGCTTCATGTTTTTAACTTTAATAATTATTAAGTTTTATTTTTCACGTTTAATGGATAGTACTGTTTAATGCATTCTAATGTCCGATACAAAGATATGTAAATATAATAGAACTATGCAACACATAGTACTAAAAAATTTAAAATAAGTTAAGAGAAAATTGATAACTCGTTTGCTATGAGGTGCATAAAGCGCAATTAATTTTAAGAATTTATATGGTATTTAGTAAAAACATGACTTTATTAGTATGGAATTGACAGGAACTATTCGAAAGATGAAGACTATTCTTGATCGGGAAATTGTGGGTGATAGAGAAAATGTTCAATATACCTTGCCTATTGGTGATGAGTTTCAAAACA
>JAYEGO010000621.1:0-1767 GCA_034659155.1 Bacteroidota bacterium
CTTTATCTGTGAACTTACTTCTCATCTCTTGTCTTGCCCTGCGCACTTAGCCCTGTGCCTTCTTTTATCATTCCTCCAGCCATCTCTATACTTTTCCTTGCCAGTATCCTGGTGGGATTTACAATAGGAACAGGGATATTCAGGTAATTAAGAATCAAAGGAATTTCAGTACAACCTGCAATAATTGCCCGGGCTCCTCCATCCAACAGTTGGTTTACTGCAAGTTGTACAGGTTCAGCGGCTTCCTTCTTATACCCGGCTTTTATTCCCTGATCGCCATAAATAGCATTCATGATGTTTTGCCTGTGTTGTTCATCGGGAAACATTATATCAAGTTCTTTATCCTTGTAGAATTTATTATAAATCATAGTTTCATAAACACCCAGCGTAGATAACAGGCCAAGAATTTTTATCTCCGGATGAATTTCTTTTACCCAGTTCGCCGACTCATCAATCATATTGATCAAAGGGATAGAAATAACTTTACGGATATCCTCAATAAAATAATGTGCTGTATTACAGGGCATGATAAGAAAATCTGCTCCCCATGATTCAAGCTTCCTTGCAGATTCAATAAGAAATGGTACAGGGTCAGGACCAGTACCAAGTATAAAGTCAGAACGATCTGGAATGGAAGGATTGTTGTAGAGGATAACAGGAAGATGATCCCCATCTTTAATAGCCCTGGTTTGATCCACAATAGACCGGAACAGATCGGATGTAGCTTCAGAACCCATGCCCCCGATTATACCAATAGTTTTTTTACTTGTCTCCATTCCTGAAGATATTTCCCTGGTGAGGTAAAATGGCTGTTACACCTGTTCGTACCTGCTTCCCATTTATCAGGGTTTTATGTCCAACCCTAACGCCCTGAACATCAGTAATGGCATTGTATGGCCCAGGAGTCATTACTCCTGGCTGAATACCATAGTTCCGAACCCTTTTATTCTGACAAAACACTTCTTTCCCAGGCTGGAAAAAAACAGTCAGGATAAGCAAGAATAGTAAGGTTCGCTTTTTCAATTTCTTATTACAATTATTATCTCCTACGAAATTAGAAACAATTTTGATGTATATACAAAACAAATAGATAATAATGCATATTGGACTTAATTATGTGCCTGTTTTACCTGATAGCTCTGACTATTTGACTTTTAGACCTTTAAACCTTTAAACTCTGCGACCTTCATCAAGGAATCAAAGCCCAATCTGGTATTACATTGAAATCTATGCCAAGTACCGGTCCCAGGAGGAGTATTCCGATTGTGAGTATAGCAATACCAAGAAGGTTTATTAACAAGCCTACCTTGGCCATGTCAATGATCCTGATTCGTTTAGTGCCAAATATTATGGCATTTGGAGGAGTTGCAACGGGCATCATAAAAGCAAATGAACTGGCCAGAGTAGCAGGGATCATCAGAAGTAAGGGGTTTTTTCCAATGGCAGTACCAAGAGCAGCCAGAATAGGAAGAATCATCTGTGAAGTGGCAATATTGGAAGTAAGTTCTGTGAGAAAAGTCAGAACACCACAAATAGAAGCTATAATTACCAAAGGTGAGTACGACTCCATATGATAGAAACTACTACCAAGCCATTCTGAAAACCCCGATACTTTAAAAGCTCCTGCCAATGCGAACCCACCACCAAACAGGAGTACAATTCCCCAGGGTAACTTGGATGCATTTTCCCACTCCATGATACTTCCCTTATCCCTGGCAGGTATAATAAAAAGCAAGGAAGAAATAGCAATAGCCACTACCCCATCAT
>JAYEGO010000622.1:0-1763 GCA_034659155.1 Bacteroidota bacterium
TTTGGCTGTAGCAATCCCTCGAAGTTTATTAAACTGCTTTGTCTTTTTAGGTTTGCTGATTTTAACGATATAAAATCTTCCATCATCTTCCCTGAAATCTATCTCGGTTTCAGGCCTGATACCCAGTTCCTCCCTCACGTTTATGGGAATTGTGACTTGTCCTTTCGTTGTAACACGCATAATTTCACCTCCAAACTGAAAATTGTAATACAACTATGGTATTACCGACTTGATTTGTCAACATTTTTTTCTTCTTGATCTATGTAAATGCTTATCATTTTTCAGCGAACGTCTCCGCATCACCTACAAGCAGGGAAACGTGCACTTGTAAATGCTACATTTTCCTCAAACTTTGCAAATGTTACAGCCGCCCGACCCTGCTTGTTAGAGTGTATGCGGTTGTTAGCCCACGCAACTATCAGAATATTAACGGTTATTGTAATAAATTATCCCATCGGCCCTTGAATATTCCCAACTCCCATTTATCCTCATTAAACTTCTTAAAGGTACATCCTATATCCAAGGCCAACCTAGTTAATTTTTCTTTGTTACCTTTCCGAAATAATATCTTCTTTCGCGAAATCTTCATAGCAGCTTTTTGGAATGTATGAAAATTTTTATATTGTGCAAACTTTTTCGTACGTTTAGCTTTCATCTCATTAAAGGCTTGCTCAAGAGACATAATAAAATGGCCTTCCGGTTTTATGACGTTAAAAATTGAAATAATTAAATGAGTCGCGGTAGAAATCTCATTTTCTGAAACTGCTTGGGAAAAACTCGCTTTCTCTAAATATGAATGGATATCTACGGCTTTCAACTCAATTTTTGCCACAATTTGAGATCCAGCTTGAGTAGTGACTCCAAGCAAATCATAACCATCTCCCAGATGCTCAGAAACGTCCCAGCCAAGATTAGCCAATTGATAGCTAATCATCCCTTTATGCATGATCTCAAGAGATTTTTTTCGTGTCGTTTCCAATACTAAATTATTTTCAGGCGAAATGCTCAATTTTTTAACCTCTTTAAGATTGATACAATTTTACCACTTTCTAATGAGGGACAGATTTTCCCATTCCTTCACAATTCAAGCTTTTTGACACCGGTACCCTATTATTCATTCTAATCATAAGTAAACACTGTCAAATTAATGATAAACTTATAGTAATAAACAATTACAAGTCACTTTGAATTTTCTTTTTATTATAGCTTTCTTCAATATCTCTTAATCTTATACTAATGTATTCCGCTTGCGTGGGGGAGGGATCATTGTATTCATTATCTGTGTATAACACTATCTCAGTTTCTTCGGTTTTCCACTTGGAATAAAGATACGCAATATACCCATCATCTATGGCGTTTCTTGCTTTTTCTGGATTGCCAAATCTTTTATATCGTTCTGGATCTTTCCATTCAGCGACCTCCTTTACAGGCCTTCCATACTTACTTTTTAAAGCCTCTTTGAATTTTAAATAGGAAGGTAAATAGTCCCAAGTGCCAAGGGATTTGTCAGTAATAATGTATTTTGCTCTAACTAATTTATCGTCTATTAAAATATAGATAATCATACAATCAAGATTCAAAATTCTATCTGAATACACTAAAATCCCCATATCATCTTTTACTAAGGAAGTTTTTTCTGAGTTAATAATCTGTTTTTTTGAATATCCCCATTTTGTCTTTCTGAAATTATAATTTCCTCCAGTATAATTAGATGAATCAGCGTATATATCACCAACTGCGGTAAATACGAATACGTAACTAAG
>JAYEGO010000623.1:0-1763 GCA_034659155.1 Bacteroidota bacterium
AGTAAAAACAAAACAAATACAGAAAATATAATTATTGTTGTTTTCATTATGTTGCTCATTTGGCAAAATTGATATTAATCATTTTTTATCCGTGAAAATCAGCATTATCTGTGTTCTATTTTTTCAAGCAGTTACTACTTCAACACCAAGCACTTCTCCAAGGTCTATTAAGTCTTCAATATAATCACCATAAACCCATGCATAATGATGACCGAAATGCTGTTCTTTCCTGAAAAAATCTTTTATATCTTCCACCTGGAAATAAAGTCCTGTTGCACAACCGGCAGTATTGAACCCGGCTCCTGCAATAATTTTGCCTTTAACTGCAAACATTTTTCCCCCTGTCGGATGAAAGCGTAAAAGCGTGATAGTTTCATTTATATCTCTGTTGAAATCATACCTTATTGTAGCGCCCCAGCCTCCATGAGTGAAATTTCTTATATCATAAGGAAGCAAAGCTTTATAAATACCCTTCATCTTTCTTGTAGGAACAGCATGCCAGACCGAAACAAGGTTTTTCTCACCTTTTATTTCATCAACAAGTTCTAATCCTGCCGGTGTTGACTGGTCTCTTTTTTCTTCATTTGCAAGGGGATGTGTATTTCCCATGTGCGGAGCACATTTCGTAAGATTGGTCAGAATAGTAATTGCCATGAGGACATTAATATCAGCTTCACAGGCAGATGGAATACCTTCTTCTTTTAATAAAGAATGAGCCAGACAAAAGGTATATTTTTCTTTATTTAAAATTCGTGTGGCACAAATCTCAAAACAAGGAATTGTAAAAGCATTACACTCATATTTCTCTAATAATTTCTTAACAGTGAGATAAAATTTCACAGAACTCAAGATATGTTTCGTTTCCATGTGAGATTTATCTGCATTGTCAATAAGGCTTTTTGTGATCCTTTCCGCTTCTTCCAAATCCTCTTTTGTCAAATAATGAACTTCTTCAAGAAGCTCTTCTGCATTAATATAAGTAAACCTGACACCAAGGTCATTTTTTAATCCTTCAATATCGCTTATTGTGCTGAGCACGCCTTTTGATACAATGTCATTTTTTAAAGCCACAAGCACATTGGTATTGCTAATTGCTTTTTTTACCCTTAAAAGCGAGAGTCCACGATTTGCATGTTCGTGATCGATGTAACCATAAGCTTCAAGGCCTTTTGATTTTAAATACGCTGAAGCATCAGTACTGGCACAACATCCGATAATCCCTACCGGCTTTTTAAATCTTACGGCAAGCTCAACAGCAGGAAATTGATGGAAAACTCCATCAAAAAGGAAAAAATCAGTTTCCCCGACATCAGATAATACTTTTTGCATTTGCTCATCTCTTAAAATGAATTCATCAGTCCAAGTCAGGTAAGCCGGGGATAACATATTTACTTCTTTGGAAAATCTCGCGCTAAGGTCTTTTTTAAAGTTTTCAAATTTTTCCTTCCCGATTTTTATGTCAAATTCCGTTGTAAGTTGTTCGGATGGTCCAGTTCTGCATGGCCCTTCATATTCATTCTGATGAATAAGATGAAGATATGCGGGCTTGACATTTAGTTTTATATCTATTCCTTTTTTGATTTTTGGATTCATTGTTTTGGTTTTTATATAACGCGAATAACACAGATATTCGCAGATTTTTATTCGTGAAACTCAATTTTCAAAAACATAGTGCATTGAAATTTGTAAGTTGAACGAATCCCGATAGTGTAGCGTATCGGGATAAATGAGTATAATACTCCGATGCTTGCATCGTTTTGAAA
>JAYEGO010000624.1:0-7560 GCA_034659155.1 Bacteroidota bacterium
ACTTTACAGGGGACTGTTACGCGATTTCCATCAACATTCAAATGCCAACAATTTAAGGGAAATCAGGCTAGCTCTGGATTTCATTATAAAGAATGACGCCGGTTTGAAAGAACCGGTTACCGGAATCTACCAGGTTTTGCATGTGATATTTGTAGCCAGGATTATCGCCAAAGAATTAGGGCTTGGGAGAACATCTGTAATTGGTGCTTTGTTGCTTCAAAACATTAATGGGACAGATTATAAGGAGATTGAAATAGAGGAAATCTTTGGAAAGGACATAGCCGGAATAGTTAGTAGCCTTTCAAGGATTTCAGGAATTGATATGAGCAAAACCTCCTTTCAGATTGAATCCTTTAAGAAATTAATTCTTACACTTGCAGGAGACATTCAGGTATTACTGATTGCCATTGCGGAACGCCTTCAACTAATGAGGAATCTGGATGAATCAGGCTCTGAAATCCAGAGGAAAGTAGCAAATGAGGCTCTTTTGTATGCATCTCTGGCTCACCATTTAGGCTTATACAATATCAAGTCAGAAATGGAAGATTTGTCGATGAAATACCTTGAACCAGACAAGTACCAAATGATTTCTGAAAAACTTGTGGTAACCACTCGCTCCAGAAATAGGTTTATTCGTGAATTTATTAAACCAATCAGGGAGAAACTGGATGGTCTTGGGATTAAATATGAGATAAAAGGGAGGCTCAAATCTGTTTATTCTATCTGGAGCAAGATGAAGGTACAGGATGTGGAATTTGAAGAGGTTTATGATCTTTTTGCCATTCGTGTAATTATCGAGAGTAATATAAGCAACGAACGAGCATTATGTTGGCAGGTATATTCTGTAATCACTGATATTTACACCCCAAATCCTAAACGCTTGAGAGATTGGATTTCTATTTCTAAATCAAATGGTTACGAATCTTTACATACAACTGTTGTAAGTCCAAAGGGGCGTTGGGTGGAAGTGCAAATCAGAACACAAAGAATGAATTCTATTGCTGAAAAAGGACTGGCAGCCCATTGGCTGTATAAGGGGGGAGCATCGGATAAGATCATGGATGAGTGGTTAGCGAGCATGAAGGAAATACTGGATGCACCCGAACCGGAATCCAGGGGTTTGCTTGATGAAGTGAAACTAAACCTTACTTCCGAAGAGATTTTTGTATTTACCCCTAATGGAGATCTTAAAAGATTGAAACATGGTGCTACTCTTTTAGATTTTGCATTTGAAATTCATTCAGATCTGGGAGCTCGCTGCGTAGGAGGAAAGGTGAATCATAAAAATGTAACGCTTAAACACGAGTTATTTAATGGAGACCTTGTAGAGGTTACTACCTCAAAGAATCAGAAACCGAAACAGGATTGGTTAAATTATGTTGTTAGCTCCAAGGCAAAAACCAGAATAAGACTTGCTTTGAATGAGGAAAAACAAAAAACAGCAGAAATAGGGAAGGAGATATTAAAAAGACGACTCAGGAACTGGAAAATTGTATTTAATGATTCGAATGTAAGAAGCTTACTGAAGCATTATGGATTAAAAAATGCCCAGGATCTTTATTTCAGGATTAGTGAAGAGAAAATTGATTTAATTGAACTAAAAAGTTTTCTACTACAACAAAGAAAGCCAAATCTGTCACACCAGGTAACTGAATCTACAGAAAAAAGAGTAAGTATCGAAGCTGAAAAAGTTCCTAAATATGACGATTTCTTAATTATTGAGAATAAGGTTGAGAATATGGATTACAAATTTTCCAGATGTTGTAAACCTAAACCTGGGGATAGAATTTTTGGCTTTGTAACCATAAAAGAGGGGATAAAGATACATAGAATGGATTGTCCGAATGCCAGGCAAATGATAAGAAGGTATCCCTACAGGGTAATCCAGACCAAGTGGACTGAATCGGTTTCCGGCTCAACTCAAGTATATGTTCTTAATATTACAGGTAAGGATGATATGGGACTTGTAAATAGAATCACGGAATTGATCTCAAGCGACCTTAAAGTCAATATGCAATCAGTCAATTTTGTTTCAAAAGAGAAAGCATTTGTGGGAGAAATCAAGGTTTTGGTAAGAGATCAATCACATATAGAAGTACTGACGAAGAAACTACTAAAGATCAAAGCTGTTATAAAAGTTAGTGCTTATGCTGAATGATATGCCTGGCTTACTCTGTCTAATGTTTTTGCTTGTTGATTTGCTTATCCAATTTAGCTAAACAAACCACCCCGTCCCTCGCTGCGCTCGGGCCACCCCTCCTTAAAAAAAGGAGGGGAATTTGCGTATTTATTTATAACCAATGCATTCTTAAATTCTCCTCCTTTTTCAAGCCTGCCTGCCGGACAGGCAGGGAGGAGTACCGCATTCTGATTGGGCTGGACTGTGAGTGAGGGCCTCAGAATGGGGGGAGGTGGTTTTCTTTATCCGAAAATTGGTTTCAACAGGAATCTTAAATGACTGCTGAAAGATGCTGTTTTCTGGCCTGATTTTTGTTTCTTAATTTTGCCAAAACAGCCAGAATTGTTAATTTTTATGTAATTTTACAACTATGATAAAAAGGCCTGTCCTGTTATTTGTTGTTATAATGTTTGTTTTTATTCAGGCAAACGGTCAGGAGTATTTAACTTATCCTGATGCGTACTATTATCCAGCTCCGGGACCTGAAAAGTATTATAAGGATTCATTAAAGATTAATAAGCTCGATAGGTCTTCCATGCCAAGAATGCGATATAGCTTAAACCTGGGTACATCATTCTCGGCAGGAAGCATGTACGGAAATGTACTTCAGTCGTGGGTTGCTCCTGAACTATCTTATAAAGTCTCAAATAATCTGGATCTCAGTTTTGGGCTTATGTTTTCAAATAATTATATGCCCGATGCTTCATCTTTTGTTGGGGGAAATGAGTTGGAATCTGCTTCATCATGGTTAACAACTTCTTTCTACCTAAGTGGCACATATTATGTTAATGAGGATCTTATTGTATCCGGAACAATAATGAAAAGTATTGACCAAACTCCCAGCTGGGCTAAAAATTCATATATGGACAGGAATTATGAAAGCCTTTCCTTTTCTATGGATTACCGGTTAAGTGATGCTGTACACCTGGGCCTGGATCTGAATTTTAACAGGGGAAACAATCCCTGGTATATGAATCCTGCAAGGCCATACGGCCTTGACCCATTTTCACCTTATGGGGGTTGGCGATAGAGTATTTATGCCAAAATCTTCCTGATGAATCTGATACTCATTTCTCTGGCACCGGTTTTTATAATTGCCATTTACATTTATTATCGGGACAAATATGAGAAAGAACCCTGGAGAGTTTTAGCCAGAGCTCTTATTATTGGCATACTGATTACCTTGCCAATTATTCTGCTTGAACGCCTACTTTCTTTGTACCTCCCTTACAGTCACATGTCAGCCGCCGCATATAATGCTTTCATTGTGGCATCATTCTCAGAGGAGAGTATAAAATATCTTGGTTTTATGCTTTTTATATGGACGAGCAGGCATTTTAATGAAAAATTCGATGGCATTGTCTATGCTGTTTTCATTTCACTGGGATTTGCTCTGGTTGAAAATATATTGTACGTTGTTGATGGTGGAATTTCTGTAGGATTAATTCGCTCTCTTACTGCAGTCCCTGCTCACGCTCTTTTTGGAATACTGATGGGGTTTTATTTTGGGATGGCTAAATTCTTCCCGGCAAAAAGGGTCTATTATTTACTTCTGGCATGGTTTTTACCATGGTTGTTTCACGGATTCTATGATTTTTGTCTGATGTCGGAACATTATTTATTATTAATCCTCTTCCTTCCATTTCTTGCCTTTCTGTGGTTTCTTGGTTTTCGCAAGATGAAATATCTTTCAGAAAGATCAATCTACAGAAATGATTTATAATTACATAAAAACATGAAAGAGAAAACATTTCTTGAAAGAGTTATTTCCAATCCTGTTATTCAAACTTTTGTGATATATGTTAGTGGAGTATGCTTTAGATTTCAATAAAGATTAATTAATTCAATTTTTATGATTTTTCAGGACATCATTTCATATTTTTTGGTTTTTGGAACTTATAGTCTGGTTTTATTCGTGAAACTCAATTTTCAAAAACATAGTGCATTGAAATTTGTAAGTTGAACGAATCCCGATAGTGTAGCGTATCGGGATAAATGAGTATAATACTCCGATGCTTGCCCCGTGAAATCCTGTTTTACAGGAGTGGCTTTGCCACTATTTCACAGGGCTTGCATCGTTTTGAAAACAAATTCCTATCTTGATACCTCGTCAGCTTTGCTACGAGGTAGTTCATTTGATTTTTGGAATTTGATGTTTGTGATTTGTGTTATTTCATTCCATTTTTCCAATATTCCATTCTTCCAATTCTCTTAACAATACCTCGGGTCATTTACCAATGGCAGTTTTGCCAGTTTTTCTACCTCAATGCTGGGAAAGCCAAATTCCTGTACTATTTTCCCAAGTATAAGGTAAAGTCCACTTCCCCTGAAAGGATATTTTTTGAGGCTTTGTGCAAAGTGTAGGGTATCAAAAAAGTCTCCTCTTGAATCATGAAACGTACCAAAATGCATCCAGTCGTTATTCTTTGTTTTTACGTATTTAATAGTGACCAGCAAGCCTACAATTTTTATTTTTTTACCAGGGTACCTGATTATGTTTCTGGCTTCTGTTTCACCACGAAATTTAGTTCTGAGCAGGTCAAACCAGGATAAGGTAACCGGGAACCCAATCAGTTCAATTTCATCGAAAGCATCTTCAATTTTACCTTGAACCAGGGGAGGCAGAGAATATTCACGGACAGGTATCTGGAACATGGACAGAGGCATGATCTTCTTTTTTGTTTCAGGATTCAAGAGCATGTGTGCCTGCCACAACAACTCTTTCTTGGATTTGCCTGTAAAGTGAAATGCATTTGCACGTATAAGTATAAGAAGCTGTTCTATTCCGGGCCTCAGTCTTTCAATAAAATCTTCAAGACTTTTAAATGTACCATGTTGCTGACGTTCAGAAAAGATGCTGAAGCCGGTTTTCTGCTCAAGATTTTGTATGTGTATGAAGCCCAGGCGGATTGTACTGCCATTGAGCGAGGTTTTGTATTTACTTGAATTAACAGAGGGCATGCTTATTTTAGCACCATATTTTTTTGCTTCGTTTACATACACCCAGGTGCGGTAAAAACCTCCGAAATTATTTATAACAGCTACCATAAATTCGAGGGGATAATATGTTTTCAGGTAGAGACTCTGGAAACTTTCTACGGCATAAGAGGCTGAATGGGCTTTTGAGAATGAATACCCGGCAAAGGATTCAATTTGCCTCCAGACTTCATTCGTGAGTTCTTTTGAATACCCCTTTTGTTTACAGTTCATAAAAAACTTATCTACAATTCGCTTGAATTCAGTTTTCGACCGGAATTTACCACTCATGGCCCTGCGTAATACATCAGCTTCAGCAAGGCCAAGTCCTGCAAAATGATGACACACTTTTAATACATCTTCCTGGTAAACCATCACGCCAAAAGTTTCGTGAAGCTGCTCTTTCATAACCGGATGCAGGTATTTAAAATTATCAGGATTATGGAAGCGATGAATATATTCCCGCATCATACCCGAACGTGCCACACCGGGCCTGATAATGGAGCTTGCTGCAACCAGACTGGAATAGTCATCACATTTTAATTTTTGTAACAAACCTCTCATTGCAGGGCTTTCAACATAGAAGCAGCCAATGGTTTGTCCCGACCTTAGAAGTTTTTTTATTTCTTTATCCTTTTTGAAGTCATGAATAGCATGAACATCTATCCTGATTTTCTTATTTTCTTCAATAAGTTGTGCAGCTTCTTTTATATGACCAATGCCTCTTTGGCTTAGGATATCGAATTTCTCAAAACCCATTTCTTCGGCAACATACATATCCCATTGCGTGGTTTGGAA
Organism: Bacteroidota bacterium; assembly: GCA_034659155.1. Classification (GTDB taxonomy): domain Bacteria; phylum Bacteroidota; class Bacteroidia; order Bacteroidales; family VadinHA17; genus JAYEGO01. The sequence continues at coordinate 5,954 of JAYEGO010000624.1, forward strand.
ACCTTTTGGGGGCATGTCCAGCGCTGTGTAACAGCTTATAGGTTTTTCCGAAATCAATACCCCGCCTGCATGAATGCTTCGCAGATTTGGGAAATCGGTCATCATAAGTCCAATTTCGAATATTTTGCTGGTAATTTCGTTTTTGTTGGAGTCGAGATCAGGATTTGCAATCAGGGAATCGATTTCTGTTTTTGGCAGACCATATACTTTTCCAAGTTCACGAATAATTGATTTTCCTTTAAAGGTGGAAGTGGCCCCCAGCAGGGCAGTATGCTTGTGCCCGTAGCGTTTGAAAATATAATCCAGAACCTCATCCCGCTCCTTCCAGGAATAATCGATATCAAAATCAGGAGGGCTGCTGCGTTTCGGATTTATGAAGCGCTCAAAATACAGGTCGAGTTCAATCGGATCTACGTCGGTTATTCTGAGGCAGTAGGCTACAATTGAGTTCGCTCCGCTACCCCTGCCCACATGATAAAAACCACGTGACATAGAATACCTTATAATATCCCAGGTAATGAGAAAATAAGAAGAAAACCCCATACTGTTGATGATTTTGAGCTCGTGCTTAATTCTCTTTTTTGCCTCCGCATTTTCTTCGCTATACCTGTATTTAAGTCCGTCGAGGGCAAGTTTTTCAAGTAAAAGCTTGTCATCATATCTGCTTCCTGTAAATGTTTTTTTGTTTTTATTATTCCCTGTGTGAAATTCTATGGAGCAATCCCGGATGATGGATACAGTATTTTGAACAATCTCAGGGTACGAGGAATAGAGTTTTAGCAGTTCATCTATAGGCAGGAAATATTCCTTGCTTCCTGCCAGGTACTCTGGCTTGAGTTGACTCAGCAGTATATTATGATCAATGGCCCGAAGGTGCATGTGTAATAAATACCCGTCTTTCCGGGTAAAACTTACCGGATAGTAGACCAGGAGTTTTGAGTATTTGTGGCTGAATTCTGAACTCAGGAGTTTTGTTAGTTCTTCCGGGCGTACACCTATGAATTCAAAACTATGCAATTTTTTACTGCCTTGAAAAGGATAGATTGCGTATACATTATTGAACCTGGGAGCAATAGCCGGAATTTTCTTTCCGCTTATGTTATGATGGCTTAAGAATTCATTGAGTTCTCTGAAGCCCTTGTTATTTCGTGCTATTCCTGTAAATAAATGTTGATCTCCATTTCTGAATTCTATCCCTGCTATAGGATTTATTCCTGCTTTCTTGCATTCTCTCACAAAATCAGGTATGCCCATCGATGTGTTGATATCGGTAAGTGCCAGTGTCTTTACCCCGTATTTAAGTGCTTCTTCAACCAATTTTTTAGGAGACATTGTGCCATATCTTAAACTGTAATATGAGTGTGTGGCAATATACATAATGTCGAAGAGTCTAAAGGTCTAAAGGTCGAAAAGTCAAAGAGTTCCTCTTTTTTTCTAAAAATCTTTCCATTATTTCAGTATTCCAATATTCCACCATTCCATATATTATCTTTCTTTGTTTTCTTGAAGCCCTGAAGGCCAGTATTAATGCAATCTTTATTATTTATTACTACGTAGTATACTACGTAGTTCTGTGAAGCATAGGCGCCTGACAATTTTGAACCGTT
>JAYEGO010000625.1:0-7542 GCA_034659155.1 Bacteroidota bacterium
GTTGAACGAATCCCGATAGTGTAGCGTATCGGGATAAATGAGTATAATACTCCGATGCTTGCATCGTTTTGAAAACAAATTCCTATCTTGATACCTCGTCAGCTTTGCTACGAGGTAGTTCATTTTAGTCAGTCAGTGCCTTTCTGGGTTTAATTTTAGCCAAAGTTGGGATGATTACACCATTGTAGGAAATAGGATAGTTCAAGGGGGAGCCCAGAGTGGGGAAGATTCCTTTCAAGATGTTTTCTGGTTCTGTTCCTTTAAATCCCAGATATGAATATTTCCCGTAATGCGGTAATTTTCTTCCTAAACCCTCAATAGCATCTGCAAGGGTACTTCCCGCAAATCCTAGTGTGAACTCAGCATTTCCGGGATTTTGAATTGAATACACAAGAGATCCTTCAGACATCAGGAGCTCTGCCTTGCTCTTTTCATCGGCACTAAATTGGTTGAAATAATTTTCAGGAATTTTTGCAATTTTATAGAATTTATTTTCAAATCCAATCACCCATATACTTTTGTTGTTTGGCAGTTCCTGTAGTTCATTGTCTAATACAATCTCCATGTTTTTCCCCTGTGCTTCCTGTGTGATTTTCCATAACTCTGCCATTTTCTTGTAATTATCAAGAGAGGGACTATCTGAAGGTAAAATGATTGTGGCACTTTTAGCACCAAAAAGTTGGGTCAGGGTGGTTGGTACTTCATTTCTATCAAGTCGCCTGAAGAGTTGAAACATTGGGTCTACCTCAATGCGAACAGGCTTTTCATCAAACTTCAATAAATAATCCTGCGCCTTATTATTCATTGATATTAAGGTGCTGCTTACTTCTGTTTCTCCTTCCAGGTAAACATAAACAGGAATATCCAACTCAAATGCTTCTTCAGGTTGAGTTTGGTCAATGTGGAATGAAAGTTCATAAGAAGAGTTGGTTTTATTGACAACTACACCGGATAATTTCAGGGATGGAGCCCCGGGTCTCTGAGTCCATTGCTCAAAAAATGAATCGAGTTCACTTCCTGTGATTGCTTCAAAACAAGTCTGAATGTCAGAAAATCCGGCTTGCTTAAACTTATAATCATTATAAAACTTTGACCAGGCTTTCAGGAACAACTCATCTCCAAAATTTGTTCTCAACATATTATTCATCATCATGCATTTCCCATAGCCAACTGCTTCCTCGGCAGAATTATTTCTGGAAAGGAATTCAATTAGTGGAAAATCATTTTCTGTGTTGACAAAATCAGTATACTTTTGAAGGGTACTCTGACGATATTCAGCTCCCTGTCCCTGTTGTTCTTTTAAAAGGTGGTCTGCCATATAAACAGTTATTCCTTCGCACCAGTTTCCTGTTTCATAATCTACATAAACACTATTGCCCCAGTAATTGTGGAGGAGTTCATGAGGATATGAGGAATATAGTATCCATGGAAACCGTATAACTTTAGGTCCCAAAAGGGTAAAAGAAGGCATCCCATATCCTGTTTCCCAAAAATTCTCTACCAGTGCGAATTTTGTAAAAGGGTAGGGGCCTATCATTTTCTCATACATGGATAAATAACCTTGAGTAGCACCCAGGTATTTGTTTGCAAGCTTTTCGTCCGGAGTTCTCAAAAAGGCCTGAAAAAGCACCCTCCCGGTGGAAATTGAATACTCTGTCCACTTCCCGCCAATTAAATAAATTTCATCCATTGGCTCAGGAGATTCATAGCGGATCCGTTTTTTCCCTTTCGTTGTTTCGTTAATTGTTCTGGAACCTTGAGAAACAACACTCCATTCCTGATCAATTGTTACTTCTAAGAAAAAACTGAATAATTCAACATTCCTGAATGATGGAACCCATTGTGTGGATCCGGCTAAATAGATTCCTTTCTCCGAGATAATACCACTGGTTTCACTGAAGCCACGTGCGTATTCTGCAGCTCCGGTTGTAATATCATCATTGATGAGTCCTGAATAGGCAATGCTTATGATAATATCTCTACCATTATTTTCAGCTACATGAATACTATATGTTTTTACCGGTACCCTGGCTTCTTTGTTTTCCTTTTCGGTGATTTCCTGAATTGTAATTTTCTCATCCGGGGAATACACCTTAAGATTCGAATTCAGCGAAAATGTAAGGTCAGGATTAGCCATGAAGTAATCTCCTGGAATCATTATGTCATCAATTACTTCAATCAGATGATCGTGGACGTTTATTTTTACACCCAGTTTATGCTTGATGTCCTGTGATGAAGCCGTAATAGAAAATGCCATGAAGAATATGCAGAAGGAAATGTATTTCATCTGTTAATAATTTGAATTTAGGGATCAAATTTAATTCTAATTTTTCAACTTTTACCAAGCTTTATTGAAATATAGAATTGTTTCGTGCTACGGTTGAAAATATTCAACTTTGATAATTGCCAGGTTCAAATTGTTAATAAGTTCAATTCTTTGTTTTTGCAGTTCCAGGGCCTGTCTATAACTTTGAACATATACGAATTGATCAATTTCTCCAAGTCTTAACTGAAGTCCCGATCTTTCAAGGAGCAATTTGGATTGTTGTTCCCAATTTTCTCCATGCTCTTCAAATAATCTTAAATATATACCCAACTCAATCAGACTATTCTCATATTCAGAATTAAGGTGTACTTTGGATCTTTCATATTCATTTTGAGCATATTCAATATTAATTTTGGCACTCCTGGTAGCCTTTTGATTTGGAAAAAACCAGAGTGGAACCCGAATTCCGACTTTAAATCCCTGCAGTCCTATTTCGGGGGAAATAGCCTGGTTAAAATAACTAAAATATAAATCCGGAAAATGATCTGATTTTGCAGTGTTCCATACTTTTTGTGAATGATCAATCCTGGCTTGCTGCAAATTGAGAAGTTGGGAGTTTATTAAAGCTCTGTCAGATGGAAGTTGATTTATTTCCAGAGTGTAACATTCAGGTGGTTCAATATCTCCCCGAATCATGGTTATGATCAACAACTCTTTCTTTGCTCTGATAAGATTGACTTTTTCTATTGCAGATGCATTTCTGATCTTGCTCATTTCAGTTTCAATAAAACAAATATTTAGGCAGCAGATTTCACCGGTTTCATCTTTCAATTTTTTTTCTTGGAACTGCTCCATCAAAATATTGAATTCTTTTTCCAAAAGCTTTATTTTCTGGCAGGAGTATATCCATTCCTGCCATTTCATTTTTACATCAAAACTAATTTCTCGTTCTAACTGTTCCAATTGAGATTTATGGATTGAGGTTAATGCCTGGGATTCACCAGATAGTCTAACTTGTTTCACTACATTCCCAAAGTCTTGCTCAATTTCCAGGTAGGTGTCCGGGATGCTTGCATTGAGCTCACCGTAGGAATAACTGATATCTGTTTGTCCAGGGCTGAACTTTGATTTTTCCTGAACAATACTTTGCTTCACAAGCAGCCTGGCATTTTTTAAAACATAATTGTTTAAAAGAGCAGAATCAACAGCCGATTGGATTGACAATTCCTGGCCGAAAATATATCCTCCAAATTGGAGGAGTAAGAGGCAAGAGATAAGGTGAAGAGTAACTTTCTTAAAGTACCTGATTAGCACGAAACCACTTAATCTGGCTATTCTATGAAGCCAACTTAAGAGTTTGTTTTTTAAGGGAAAATCAATAATTATTGAAGTCATTTTGTGTGTTTAAGGTGAGGACATTAGAGATAGTAATTAGGGACTGTAAAGATACAAAAAACAGCAGATTTGATCTTCTCAAATCTGCTGTTTTTAAACATAAACCGGGTTGCTTATATTTTGCCCAAATATCTTGTGGACTGTGACTTGGAGTCCCGGAATCTATGGTTCTATAAGATTCTAAAAGCTATATTTTAGTTTGGCATAGATCATTGAATTATCACCATACTGACCAAATTGTCCGTTTGAATCACCAACAAAAATATTTGAGCCTAAAAGAATTGAGAAACTATCATCGAAGTCATAGGTGATCTTAGGCCTGATTAGTGCGTCATCATTAGTAAGACCTACATATGAGAAAAGTTCCAGGTGAAGTGTTTCATGCAAAACGTCATAACGAGCCAGGAAAGTCATCGTATATAAAGATTTTTCATTTAATATGAAGTCATCATAGTCAAGGATGGTCTGCTGAATGAATTGAGTACTTAATTTAACGCTCCCTATATTAAAGTCAAGTCCAACTAAATAGTGTAAGTAATTTTTTTGAATAAGGGCATCTTCAGCTGTGGGGTCTTCTGTTTGAAAATACTTGCCATTGTAATAAGCTCCTTCTCCTCGAAATACAAAACCCTTAATTTCAGTACTGAAAGATCCTCCACCAACGGATAGACGATGATGTTGTGGTGTAATATTAAGGCCAGTAAGTATGGGATTTCCAGTAGTTGTATCAATTTCAAATTGTTTTTGAATATGCATACTCGGGTTGTCATCCCATGTGTAAGCTCCCATTATATCAAAATCAATATTTGATGTCATCATTGAAAAATTAGCAAATAGCTCGCTATTCTCAAGACTGGTATTTATTTCAGACTTTGACCAGTCATAGCTTGCAGGAGCTGGCATCTCAGGTTGAATGTACCAAATTGATCCTGGAGCTGGCCTTTCAGTTGGAGTAAATACAGGTATCCATATTACTTCAAAAGTGCTGTTTCCAATATAATAATCCAATTTTGTAGCAATAACACCGGTTCTGATTTCATCAAAATCCGGTAATAGAAATTCCGTAAGATTTAATGGTGAAACAATATCGGTAATAAATACTCCATCTGCTTTTCCCCATACAATCTGTTGCCTTCCAACCCTGATATCAAAGTTGTCAAAATAAAGGTCAAGATAGAGCTCTCTCATCCTGAAGTCCAGGCTGTCTGTACCATAAAGGAACATCATAGGATTTACTTTGAATGCGACCTTATCTCCACTTCCCTCGAAGTTTAAGTTTAAAGTTTGCTGTACTATGGCAAAATCACCCGTATTAAATAAAACCCCTTCATAAGTTCTTGCAAATCCGGAAATATCAAGATTTTGAGCATTTAATAACTGGCTGCTTGCAAGAAATAAAACCAGTATTACAAATTTAATTTTAACTCTCATTTTATTTATTTATTGAAATTTGCTAATCAAAACTCTAAACTCTAAACTCTAAACTTAAAACTCAAAACTCCTTAACCCTACATCCCTCTCATCATCATTCGTTCGGTAAATTTAGAGTCGGAAATTCCGGTATTGACCTGAACGTTTTTTAGCTCCATAGTAGTTGAATGGTCATTCTGAACATTTTTCATTTCTGAATTGATAATAACCAGGATTCCGGAGATCTCTTTAAACTCTTTAATTGAAAGGATCTTTAGCAGGTCTTCATCTTCATCATAGAATTCCTTTTTTAAACCAATGAAATTATCTTTTCTGATCCATGTCATGGTTTTAGTATACATATAGTCTTCATCTTTTGACACACTTTCCACTACATAATAATCAACACCGTCTATGGTTTCACTACGTAAAAGGGTATGAGTATCAGCATCCAGTTTGCGATCACCGAGGTCGTCATAAGTAAAATCTGAGCCCATAAAGTAGTCGCTTTTACTATCACTTGAAATCCTCTTGGTTTTCTTGAGTGCCGGCAGATATATCCACTGGTCATCATTTTTATCAGAATCATAGCTCCAGCTCATGAATGATGTGTTTTTCACATCGGCTGGTGATTGGAAAAACATGATGCTTTTTTCTACATTACCCATGTCTTTGGTAAATTGTTTTATTTTCCTTACTCTCTGTTTTCCGCTTTTATTTGTAAGCGTCATAGTAAGGCTTGCAACCTGGTCATCTCCGGCTGGCTGTTCATAAACCTTTTTTATAATTTCTCTTCCTGAAAGTTCCTGGGCTGTTATTTCTGATACAGCTCCTCCTGCAATTACTAATGCAAGTACGATTGTTTTAATTTTTAAAGTTTTCATTGTATAATTGTATAATTGTATGTCTTTATGAGAATGATATTTTCTTCCATGATATATTGTTTTAATTTTTAATAACATAATCGAATAATATTGTTCATTGACCTATTGTCCCATTGTCCCATTGTACCATTGTCCCATTGTCCCATTGTCCCATTGTATCATTGTACCATTGTATCATTGTACCATTGTATCATTGTACCATTGTATCATTGTACCATTGTATCATTGTATCATTGTACCATTGTCCCATTATACCATTGTATCATTGTACCATTATACCATTGTATCATTGTACCATTGTCTCATTGTACCATTGTATCATTTTTTCTTAAAAAACAGATTTCCCATATTTAATATAACAAGCATAATTGTTAGCGTTCCTAAAAAGCTTGTAAACATATTCAGGGATACAAGGGCCCCAAGGTCCCGGTTTGGAGGAAATACTGAAAATAACAGTACTAAAAAGCCAGCAATGACCACAATAGCATTAAAGCTGATTGCTCTGCCTGAATGAGCCATGGTTTTTTGTGCGACAACTATTTTATCATCATATTTTAAAGAATTTGTTCGGTATTGTTCAATAAAATGAACAGCATAATCAATTCCGATACCTATAGCAATACTTGAAAGTAATGCTGTTGTTGTACTTAAGGGAATATCTAAAAATCCCATGACTCCAAAACTGATGAGGGCTGTAACTGCAATAGGTACGGCTCCGATTAATCCTATCTTAAAGTTTTTAAACATTAGTGCCAGCAGGATAATTACAATGATTAGCGACAAGATCAGGCTCATTATCTGCCCTTCAAGAATCAGGTCGGTAAAAACCAAACCCTTATAACCACTGCCCGCGTAGTTGATGCTAATACCCTTTTCCTCAAAATCATCCTCAAAGCTGTTTATTACTGCCAGTGTTGAATTAATTGCTTTGGAATTATCGCTTTTAAGCTGGAAATTCACATTTAGTTTTGAGTAGTCATAATCAACAACCTTATTAAGATTTTCAGGATCGCCAGACATTTCGTAAAGTAAAAGATATTGTGCAATCATATTCTTACTGTCGGGAATGGTATTAAACTCTTCCTTGTCAGCGTTCATTACTTTATTCATCCGGTTAACATAATCAGTAAGTGAGAATGAATTTCCAACAATTTCGAGGTCATGTACAACTGTCTTTTGCATTTTATCAACCAGCTTCAATACTTCAGGCTCTTTAAAAACGTTTTTATGCTCTTCCCCTGCATCCAGAATAAGATTAATTGTTGTTGTGCCTCCGAAATGATCGTTAATAAACTTATCAGTCAGAACAATCTCGCTATCCTTTTCAAATTTATCGAGGAAACTTGAATTGATCCATATTTTTTGCATTCCTATGATTGAAAGAACTATGATTACAGTGGTAGCAATAATGGAAATGCTTTTTCGATTTACAATCCAGGAAGCAAATTTGTCATAAAAGCCTGGCTTATCATTTATCGACTTTGTTTTAAGCTTTTTAACTTTTGGCAGACCAAAAATCATAATCCCTGCCGGTATAAGGGTCATAGAGAACAACATAGCTGCCAATACTCCGAATGCAGTAAATAT
>JAYEGO010000626.1:0-7535 GCA_034659155.1 Bacteroidota bacterium
TACTTCCAGGGCCCTTAATATATTGGCAGAATCTCCTGAAGTGGAAATAGCAAGGAAAACATCTCCACTATTTCCCAATGCCTGGATTTGTCTTGAGAATACCTGTTCAAAGCCGTAATCATTGCCAACAGAAGTTAACACAGAACTATCTGTTGTAAGGGCAATTGCAGGCAGAGGATCTCTATCGTGATAAAAACGGCCCACAAACTCCCCGGCCATATGCTGTGCATCTGCTGCGCTTCCTCCATTTCCAGCAATCATTAATTTGTTTCCATTCTTCAGGGCAGACACTAATGTATTAACAACTTCCTCCACCTGGGCTATCAAATGATCATCCTCAAGCATTTTCTTGAAGAGTTGAATTCTTTCCTGTATCTGTTGTTGAATTTTAGCTTTCATTTCCATAAAATTGGCAAAACCTCAATCTGAATTATTCAAGCTCCAGGCCTCGGAGCCATTTTTTACAAATTTCGGACAAATTATCTTTCCTTCTTTATGTTTCATTGCTTCAATGAACTCAACTTTCCTTGCAATATCCACAAAAAACATAAAAAAGCCTCCACCTCCGGCACCTGATATTTTCCCTGCTTTCGCTCCATTCTTTAAAGCATAATCATAAACCTCTTCCATTAAAGTATTGGTAATTACCGAAGAAGCCTTCTTTTTCTCCTCCCATCCCCTGGTCAGGCATTGAACAAATCCTTCAATATCACCTGTCAAAACAGCTTCCTTCATCTTTATTGCAATCTTTTTTACTTCATGCATTGCCTGAAGGCTTTGTTCATTCCCGGCAGCAGCATTTTTTATTTGCTCCTCAATGATTCTTGAGGAATCCCGCGATTGTCCAGTATAATACAAAACCAGGGAGTCCTCAAGTTCATTCTTAATCCACGACTTAATACGCAATGGGTTTACAATTACTCTACTTCCATTATAAAACTCCATAAAATTAACTCCTCCAAAAGCAGCTGAATATTGATCCTGTTTGCCTCCTTTCAGGTCAAGGTCTATTCTCTCAATTTCATAAGCCAGCTGGGCTATGTCATATTCCCCAAGTGGTAGTTTTAACCATTCCACAAAAGCGTGTATAATAGCCACCACCATAGTAGATGAAGAGCCTAAGCCAGAACCAGGCAGGGCATCTGAGTAGGTAATCATTTTAAATGAAAGTGGTTTCCCCTGATTAAATTTTTGTACGATGGAATTGTAAATCCCTTTATGTAAGGGAAGCAAATTATCTATCTCCAACTTTGGAACGGAATGTGTTTTAAAGCTTTCAGAAAGATCTGTAGCATGAAATTCAATATTGTTTTGTTGCGTTGGTTCAAGAGTACAATACGCATACAGGTTGATTGTAGTACTTAAAGTACAGCCACCAAATTCCTCACTATACGGAGAAACATCTGTTCCCCCTCCACTCAAACCCAATCGAAGTGGGGCTCTGCTGCGAATTATCATACAGAATTCCTTTTCAGGTAAAGTTATTAAAAAACAATTACAGATTAACCCTGGTATCCACCTGATAAACATTACGATCTGAAGAGCTCCTGGAAATCAACTCCCCCAGGAAACCTGCAAGAAACAGCTGTGTACCAATAATCATAGCAAAAAGAGCCAGATAAAAATATGGGTTATCAGTAATAAGGGGGGCTGCAATACCCTGACCAAGAAAATACAGTTTCCTGGCCCCTACCCAAATGGCTGCCAGCAAACCCACAAAAAACATCAATGTACCAAGAAATCCAAAAAGGTGCATTGGCTTTTTCCCGAATCTTGAAATAAAAGTTATAGAGATCAGATCAAGGTATCCATTTATGAAACGTTCAAGCCCAAACTTGGTTACCCCATATTTTCGCTTTTGATGTTGAACCACCTGCTCGGCAATCTGAGTAAATCCTGCCTGTTTTGCAAGAACAGGGATATAACGGTGCATTTCGCCGTATACCTCTATGCTTTTCACTACATCTTTCCTGTAAGCTTTCAATCCACAATTAAAGTCATGTAGTTTAATACCGGTAGCTTTTCGGGCTGTCCAGTTAAAAAACTTACTGGGAATTGTCTTGGAAAACGGATCATATCTCTTTTTCTTCCAGCCCGAAACCAGGTCGAAGCCCTCATCATGAATTCTGGAATATAATACTGGAATTTCATCCGGACTATCCTGAAGATCTGAATCCATAGTGATAATCACCTCTCCGCCTGCCGCTTCAAATCCATGATGTAAAGCTGCAGATTTACCATAATTTCTTCTGAATTTAATCCCCTTTATCCTGTCATCCTCTGCACTCATTTTCTCAATCAGGTCCCAGGAACCATCATCACTCCCATCATCCACAAGAATAATCTCATATGAGTAATTTTTTTCCTGGCATACCCTGGAAACCCATTCAGTAAGCTCTGGCAAAGATTCTACTTCATTATAAAGAGGAATTACTACAGACAGATCCATTTTATCAAAATACTGTTAAACTCTTATATTAATTATTCTGCAGATTCAGCTTGGGGTGCCGGTGCGGCAGGGCCCCCATCATTCTTAAGGAAAATGCCAAGTATTAAAGATATTAACAGTCCAAAAAAGACGGATGAAAAAACTGCCATTGCAGCCATTACTATAGGTTTCATAAATATCTTCGTAACTGATAAAGCCTGCTCCATCTGAGCTTCTGAAACTCCTTTCTCAAGCATTTTATCCTGGGACATTACTAATAATTTCTGGGTAAGATCAGGATCAATTACCGAATATAACAGAATGGTAAATATGCCGCCAACAATGGAAGCATAAAAATTAATCAGCACTCCTGAACCCAGGGCCTGGCCATAAGTCATAACGCCACCCAAAAAAGTGTCCCGATATGCCTTAATCCCAAAAAAAGTGATAACGATCATTATTGCAAATGAAATCCAGCCTAATTTCTGATTTCCAATCTGGTCCATGAAATAAAGAATCGCTGTATAAATAATCAGGACGAATCCCATTATCAGGCCCCAGTTTAAATTTCCCTTCCAGGGAGAAACTTTTTTATTTTCCATTATTAGAATTATTTGTGAATAAGTAACAAATATAATCTTTTTAGCTAAAATTATTCTTTCTGGTGTTGATATTTGCCCAGCTGTTAAAAAGTTGTTATTTTTGTATCGGGTAAGTCTTATACGACCAGCTCCTGCTGAAACCCCCCAGGACCGGAAGGTAGCAAGGGTAGGCGGTTGTAGCGGTGCGATATAAGTAGCTTACCCACTTTTATTTACACTTTGCCTTATAAACAATTATATAAAATTGTTTTTCAGCAGAAAATGTCAAAAATTCCATTTTCTTTGCTTGAAATTAAATAAATAAAATCATGAAATTCTTTCTCGACACAGCAAACATTAACCAGATTAAAGAAGCCAACGACTTTGGTATCATTGATGGGGTAACTACGAATCCTTCCCTGATGGCAAAAGAAGGAGTTCAGGGGGAACAAGCCTTTAAGAATCATTATCTTGAAATTTGCAATATAGTTGACGGCGATATCAGTGCTGAAGTTGTAGCTACTGATTTTGAAGGAATGATTAAAGAAGGGGAAGAGCTTGCAGGTCTGCATCCCAATATCGTCGTAAAAGTACCCTGTATCAGGGAAGGGATTAAAGCGATAAAATACCTTAGCTCCCAGAATATTCGAACCAATTGCACACTCATTTTTTCTCCGGGACAGGCCCTGCTTGCAGCTAAGGCTGGTGCCACCTATGTTTCTCCATTTCTTGGACGACTCGATGACATTTCTACCGACAGCATTTTTCTGGTTCAACAAATAGTGGATATCTATAAAGAATACGACTATCCTACCCAGGTAATTGCTGCCTCCATACGTCATACTATGCACATTATTCAGTGTCTGGAAGTAGGTGCCCATGTGGCAACCTGCCCATTAAGTGCTATACTTGGACTCTTGAAGCATCCCCTAACCGATATTGGCTTAGAGAAATTTCTGGAAGATCACAGAAAACTAAATGCTTAACAAATTTTCCATCCATGCTTTTACAAATTCATCCGGAAAATCCGGGACAACGGCAAATCACAAGAGTAGTTGAAACTCTTTCCAGTGGAGGGATTGTTATCTACCCTACTGATACTGTTTATGGTATGGGTTGTGATATTAAGCATGGAAAGGCGATTGAAAAAATTGCAAGAATAAAAGGAGTAAGTCCTAAAAATCCAAGTTTGTCTTTTATTTTTGCTGATATAAGTCAAATATCTGAGTATACCAGGCCTATTGACAATACGATTTTTAAGCTTTTAAAGAGAAATCTTCCCGGGCCTTTTACTTTTATATTAAATGCAAATAACCTGGTTCCTAAGCTTTTTAAGGGCCAGAAAAAAACTGTTGGAATCAGAATTCCTGATTGCACCATTATACGCGAAGTAGCCAGGGAACTTGGAAGACCAATTTTAAGTACATCTATTCATGATGAGGATGAAATTTTGGAATACACTACCGATCCGGAATTAATTCACGAAAAGTATCAGAAACTTGCCGACATTGTAATTAACGGGGGCTTCGGAAAAAATGAAGCCTCAACAATTGTAGACTGCACCGGAGATGAACCCCAGATTTTAAGACAAGGGCTTGGAATGCTGGAATATTAATAAAAAGTAGGGACAGCTTCCTACTTATTTTTTGTTAGCAATAAGCGTTATCCTCAAAAGTAGGAAGCTGTCCCTACTTTTTACTAGCTCTTCCAGAACATAGGTGTAAAAAGTACCAGAACAGTAAATAACTCAAGCCTTCCTATAAGCATCAGGAAAGAAAGAAACCATTTCCCAAAAGCAGGCAAGTGATAAAAATTGGCCATAGGACCTACCGAGCCTAATCCTGGCCCCACATTACCAAGAGTAGTTGCTACCGAACTTAATGCCGCTTTAAAGTCTGGCTCCATGATAGACATTACAATTACACTCACCCCAAAAATCAAAACATAGATGGAAAAGAATACCAGAATATTGGTTAGGGTTTTTGAATACACTACATGCCCATTATATCTGACAGGAATTACAGCATTGGGATGAATAAGTCTTTTGAATTCAAAATATCCATTTTTCATAACCAGCAAAATCCTCATGATCTTAATACTTCCGCCGGTTGACCCGGTTGATCCGCCAAAAAACATAAGGACAAAAATGATTACTCCGGCAAAAGGGACCCATAGTAAATAATCTACTGTAACATATCCGGTGGTGGTCATAATGGATACTACCTGGAAAAGTGCTATCCTAAAAGCTTCTCCAAAAGGATTATCATGAAAAATAATCAGGGCAGCTATTACCATGAATGTGAAAAATACCACAAAACCAATATACCACCTGAATTCTTCATCCTTAAAAACTTTTGCCAGTTTAAAATGGAGCCCGAAATAGGAAAGAGTAAAATTAGTACCTGCAAGAAACATAAAGAAAATAATAACATATTGTATATATGCAGAATCCCAATGTCCTATACTTGCCTGTTTGGTGGAATAGCCCCCCGTGGCCATAGTGGTAAATGAATGGCAAATTGCATCAAACAATGACATCCCTCCTGCCCAGAGCAAAACAGCTTCAGTAAGTGTAAAAACCAGGTAAATAGCCCATAGCCTTTTTGCAGTCTCGCGAATACGGGGATGCAATTTATCTGGTGCTGGACCAGGAACTTCAGCAGCATATAATTGCATCCCACCTATCCCAAGAACCGGAAGGATAGCAATTGTAAGTACAATGATACCCATTCCCCCTATCCACTGTGTAATACTCCTCCAAAAAAGAATTCCATGGGGAAGAGATTCTATATCATTCAGTATGGATGATCCTGTAGTTGTAAATCCTGATATGGTCTCAAAAAAAGCGTTGGTGAAACCTGGAATGGAACCAGATAAAATAAAGGGCAAACTTCCAAAAAAAGAAAATACAAGCCATACGAGACTAACAATTATATAACCGTCTCTTTTAAGTATTTGCGGGTCAGATTTTCTTGTAATAAAGAACAAAAAGCCCCCAACAGCAAGGGTTATCAGAGATGAATAAAACAGACCTGGAGAATCTCCCTCTCGATAGATTAGGGAAACACCAAAAGAAAGAAACATAAAAAAAGCTTCAATAATCAGCAGGAACCCAAGGATTTGTATAATTACCTTTTTGTTGATCATTTTCAGATTTGCTTTAATTCCCTCTTACTTGTCAGTTATTCGTGCTTTTCTCGTAAAAAAACTAACTAAATAGCTTCTCAAGGGCTCCAAATGCTTCAGGAAGGGCAAACACAACAACATGATCTTCAGCCTGAATCAGGGTATCCCCCTTTGCAATAAAGCTGTTACTTCCCCTGATCACCCCACCTACAATTGCCCCTTTGGGGAAATTGAGATCCTTAAGCATCCCCTTTGTAATACCGGAATCTTGTTGTACAATATACTCAAGAACTTCTGCGTCTGTACCTGTAAGACATTTGATCATAGAAACCCGTGCTGTCTGTGTAAACCTTGAAATTCTACCCGCAGTAATTACTTTTTTATTCAATATAGAATCAATACCTATATTCTCTGCAAGATTAATATATTCCATGTTCTCAATCTCTGCAATGGTCTTTTTCACACCATGTTTTTTAGCCAGAAGACAAGATAATATGTTAGTTTCTGAATTTCCGGTAACTGCAATAAAAGCATCAATTTGTGTCAGGCCTTCTTCTAATAATAGATCTGTATCCCTTCCATCTCCATTGATGATAAGGGTATTTTCAAGAATATCGGCTAAAAACTCGCATTTGGCCTTATCAATCTCTATCAACTTTACATGAAATTTTTTCTCTAATTCAAGGGCTGTACGTTTTCCTATCCTGCTTCCGCCAAGTATCATGATATTCTTTATATCTATCTTTTCCTTACCTGCAAGACTCATCAATTCTCGTATCCTGTCCTGGGTAGAAATTACATAAACAATATCATTCAACAGGAAGGTGTCATTCCCGTTTGGAATTATTGTTTTATGATTCCTTGTAATAGCAACTCCCCTGTAATCTAAAGGTTTGCCTACATCAGCAAATTCATGTAATTTCTTATTTAAAATAAGGGCATTTTCGTCTAATTTAATTACATGAAGAGCTAGCTTCCCTCCTGAAAAATCAAAAAACTCGGTAGAACCGGTTTGATGCAGGAAGCCCAAAATTTCCCTGGCAGCAATCTTTTCAGGATACATTAAATAATCAATACCCAATTCAGTAAAATGATCCCTGTGTGGATTTTCAAGGTACTCATTATTATCAATCCTGGCTATAGTCTTGGCAGCCCCAAGCATCTTCCCCAGAATAGCGGAGGTAATATTTGTATCCTCCAGGTGAGCAACAGCAATAAACAGGTCTGTTTTTTTTATACCAGCAGAAACTAAAACCTTAACAGAAGTGGATGAACCATTAATGGCCATCACATCCAGGGAGGATTCAATTTGCTTGAGTCTCGACTCATTAGGATCAATAACTACAATATCATGGTTCTCTTTGCTAAGCATCTTGGCCAGGTGGGAGCCTACTTCACCT
>JAYEGO010000627.1:0-7522 GCA_034659155.1 Bacteroidota bacterium
AGTTATGGACCGCAAGACCAACGATAGATGGAAATGAGAGGTACGGGCTTCCATTTGAAATGAAAACTCACATTAATTATTGAGCAGCAAAAATGTATGTCAGGCTTCCTTTTTGCTGAACAGAGGCTGAAATTGAATTGAATCTGGATTTTAGTACCGCTTTTTGTGCTGCCTCGTATAAACAATTATCATCTGTTGAAGATTCTTCGTGAAGTACATTTGCACTTATTACCCTGCCATCAGAACCAACTATAATTTCCAAAACCACTTTCCCTCCACTTTGGCATTTATAAATAGGGAGAGGTAGTTTCTTATGTGTTCTATCCTTTAAATCATAAAACACACGTGTTGGCCCCCGGTAATTAGCCGCCATCTCTTCAGATAGAGATCTCGTATTTTCATCATCCTCAAGACTGCTATTTTCAATGTATTCAATGGCCGCATCTTCTTCAGCCTGCTGTTTCCATTGATCAATAAAATTATTTTCATCCAGTTCTCCATCCGAGATCATTTCATCTTTAATCTGGTCAAGGTATTCCTCAAGATCAAATTCTTCATTAGCCATTGCTGATAAATTTACAGCAATGTCAAGGTATTCCTCCGGTGTTTGATTCAGCTGTTCATTTGGAATATCAATTTTGGATAGTTTTTCCAGGAGTTCCTCATCTGAAGGCCTCAAGTCAATTAAAATATAAGGTTCCATATTTTTCCTGTCCGAAGTGAGAGTGATAAGCATAAACAAAATACCAAGTACCAGGTGTACGATTATTGTTCCCAGTATTCCATATGCATTTCTCTGATAGAATGATACTCTCATGGCTGCAAAATTACAAAATTATTACTACCCGGAAGATTAAAGAGGGAATAAGGGAATGATGGAAGAGATAGAATACAGATGGAGAGATGTAGCGACTGGGCGAGGGAGCGAGGGGGCGAAATTACAAATCTCAAATCATCAGTGGCTTGGTATACGTAGATTTTCATTAGTTTTGACAATTAAATTATGGAATTCGAAATTATTATAGATCAAATAACAATCCTGGGTATCCTTGTCCTGATTGGTATTATTGCGGCTAAAGCCGGAATTATTGCAGGCCCTGTGAAAGATGGCCTGGCAAAGATCATTATCAATATCACCTTACCATTGCTTGTTCTTACAGGAATATCCGGAATGGATGTTAGCGTCTCCCTGCTTAAGAACAGCGTATTTACCCTTCTATTTTCTCTCCTTATGATTGCTTTTATGGGGCTTACAGGTTTTTTGTCATCGAGGCTCAGCAAACTTCCGCCAAAGTCATCATCAGTGCACCTTGCCCATACCATGTTCGGAAATATTGTTTA
Source organism: Bacteroidota bacterium (assembly GCA_034659155.1). GTDB lineage: Bacteria > Bacteroidota > Bacteroidia > Bacteroidales > VadinHA17 > JAYEGO01. Next base: position 1,342 of record JAYEGO010000627.1, read on the forward strand.
CCTCGGATTTCCCCTTATAAATGCCTTATTCCCCGGTGGGGAGGCGCTGTATTATGCCATGTTGTATTATCTTGTCAGCAGTTCCGTAATGTGGACCTTCGGTATTTCAACCCTCCAGGGAAGCAGAGGTGCCACCGGGTTTTATAGAATTAAGAAACTACTCAATATTAATACACTGGCATTTGCCATTGGATTCATGATGTTAACATTTTCCCTGCGTCTTCCGCAGGTAGTTGAAAGCTCTCTGGGAGGCCTCGGTAAAACAACTATTTATCTTTCAATGTTATACATTGGAGCTATGCTTGCAGCAGTAAGCTGGAAGAAGGCTATATTTTCACTTCAGTCATATCTGCTGGCATGGAATAAACTAATTATGATTCCACTAATCGGTTTATTGATGTATAAGGGACTGGAACAATTTTTCACATTTCCCCAGGACAAGCTTGCAGTTATGGTCATACTATTGGAGTCTGCCATGCCCTGTATGGCAAATATTGTAGTGCTGGCAAAAGTATATGGTGCAGATGATGAAATGGCCACACAAAATGTTTTTATTACAACGCTCCTGAGCATTCTTAGCCTTCCTGCAATCTTTTTTGTTCTCAAACACTATATTTGATAATAATTCACCAAATAGTGCCTTAAGCAATGCATAAATACATTTAAATAAGCAAGAGCCATGAGTAAAAAACCACATTTGTTTTGGATTATCCCATTTGTACTATTGAGTATATCATGTAATCGCGTGCAAAGTGATAAGTCTTCTAAAGAAACTAAACAGGAGATTAAGCTGTTAGCTGAACAGGTTAAAACCGAATTCAGACATGCCTGGGGTTCCTATATGAAATATGCAAGGGGTTATGATGCTTTGAAACCATTGTCCGGGACAGGCCATAACTGGTATTCCAGATCATTTGTTATGACTCCTCTGGATGCTTATGATACCATGATTCTCATGGGACTTACAGAAGAAGCAAAGGAAGCAAAAGCATTGATATTGGACTCTCTCGATTTCAACAGGGATATTATGGTACAGAATTTTGAGATTACTATCCGTATGTTGGGCGGATTGATATCAGCATACCAGCTAGATGGAGATACTGCATTTTTAAATCTGGCAGTGGATCTTGCTGACAGGCTTTTGCCTGTTTTTGATTCTCCAACAGGAATGCCATACTGGGGCGTAAATCTGAAGACAGGTGAAACAAGTGGTAATATTAGCAATCCTGCTGAAACAGGCACTCTTATGCTGGAGTTTGGTTCTTTATCTAAATTAACCGGAAATCCTGTTTATTATGACAAGGCAAAAAGAGCGGTTATGGAGCTCTATGCAAGGCAGTCAGATATTGGACTGGTTGGGGAGGAAATCAATGTGGAAACAGGCGAATGGACCAATAGTATTTGCCACCTGGGAGGTAGAATTGACTCTTATTATGAATATCTTCTCAAATCATGGCTATTATTTGATGACCCTGATTTTTATTCTATGTGGGAAAAGAGCATTTTGGCTATAGATCAATACCTGGCTGATAGTACAGATTCAGGTTTTTGGTATGGCCAGGCGGATATGAATACTGGTGAACGAATTTCAAGCAGGTTTGGAGCTCTGGATGCATTTTTCCCTGCAGTACTGGCCCTGGATGGTAAGATTGACAGAGCAAGTGCCTTACAAAGGAGTTGTTTTAAGATGTGGAAGAAATGGAGCATAGAGCCTGAACAGATAGATTATACCAAAATGGAAGTTATTCACCCGGCTTACTTATTGAGGCCGGAGAATATTGAATCTGCCTTCTACCTGCATCATTATACCCGGGATACGGTTTATCTGGAAATGGGGAAGGTATATCTGAATTCATTAACCGAGCATTGTAAAACAGATAAAGGCTATGCCATGCTCAAAAGCGTAATCACAAAAGAAAAGGGGGATGAAATGGAGAGTTTTTTCCTGGCTGAAACCCTGAAATATCTATACTTGTTATTTGCTCCTTCAGAAGCAATAGACTGGGAGACTATGGTTTTCAATACTGAAGCTCATCCGATTCATAAGACATGGGATTAATATGTAATAATAAGAATATAAGTATTATACATACTATACTTAAAGTTATAATATAAGCTGTAAAAGGAACTGGAATTGAATAAGCTTGGACTATTTATTGTAGGTTTTACCTTGAATTACTGCTTGCATAGAGATGGAAATTACTTTGTTTTTATTAATTGAAAGATTATTTTTACTATCCAGGAAAGTAAAGCGGGAACCGACCAACGGGAGCTCACGAAGTAAATCCCGATCTAGACATACCCAAATTTAGGGTAATGAAATAAGTGGCAGCTTAAACAATATATATATCTGTTAAACAGGGCAATATCTTAAGTTATTTCAATACATTAATTAATTATATTTACCGTAATAAAATTGTGTTATTCCTGCAATGAAAAAGGAAGATGATTACAAATTGAATTTTCAACTTCAGAAGGAGGAGTTTGAGAGGCATAAAAAGGATATGCTTGAGAGTATCGAGTATGCTTCACTTATCCAGGCTGCACTCTTGCCTCCAACTCAGCAAATGAAAAGATTCCTGGGCGATCATTTTATCCTTTATTTACCCAGAGATATAGTTAGTGGCGATTTTTACTGGATTTCTCATGTGGATGATTGGGTATATCTGGCTGTTGTAGATTGTACAGGACATGGTGTTCCGGGGGCATTAATGAGTATTCTGGGGATTTCTTTCCTTAATGAGATATTGTCAAAAAAAGTGTTTATTAAGCCAAACAGGGTGCTTAATTTGTTAAGGGAGAAAGTGATGAAGGCCCTGCATCAAACGGGAATCCATAATGAATCTAAAGATGGGATGGATATTGGTCTGATTGCATATAATTCAAGTACATTTTATTTACATTATGCCGGAGCCAATAACTTTTTGCATTTCATTAGAGATAAGTCCATTCATCAGGTAAAAGGGGATAGAATGCCTATTGGAGTAAGCGGGATTGAAGAAAATTCCTTTACTAACCATCCCTTAAGGATGAAAAGAAATGATATGATATATTTGTTTTCAGATGGTTTCGTAGACCAGTTCGGGGGAAGCAAAGGAAAAAAGTATAAGTATGGTCCTTTTGAGGAATTACTATTTAAACATCATACAATGCCCATGGAAATGCAAAAAGAAGTGTTGCTGGATGCTTTTCTCGACTGGAAGGGTGATTATGATCAAGTGGACGACATTCTTGTTCTGGGCCTGAAGATATGATGTAGTACTGCTTTCACAACTTTATTGAGAAAACGAAATTTTAGACAGATGAAATTTATTAGTTTCAGGATTCATAATTATCGATCCATCATAGATTCTGGATGGAATGAGCTCTCTCCGGATAATATTACCGGTATAATTGGTCAGAATGAATCAGGAAAAACCTCCATTTTAGAGGCATTAAATAGTTTTTACTCCGGAACTGTTTCAGAAGACGTTCTTCGTGGGGACATGAGTATTCCTATTGTTTCCTGTTGTTTTGAAATAGATCCCAGGCTTATCTCAAAACTCCTGAATGAAAAGGAATTGCCGGTTGGAGTATTCAAGCAAATAAACTTATCTAAAATCCTATGTCTGAAGAGAATATGGGATGAGGACATGGGAAGTCGAATAGAATTGTCAGGACCTAAAGTGGACAGGGCTTTCGACAAACATAATGCTGTTCGAATTGAGCATGATCTAAAACTTCAAAAGAGGATAGATAAGTGCCTGGAAAAGAAAGATAAAGCAATAAGCCTATTTTTGAATTCTGAAGATCAGAAGAAAGTTTTATCTCTGGAAGTTGAAAGATATAAACTATTAATACCTGAAGCCCAAAAAGAGAGCAAAATGGTAAAGGGGACCAGAGATGAAAAACTGGCTATTACTAAATTAAGAAAAGCCAAAGAGAAACTTGAAAAAGTATCAGCCGATTTAAGCAAAGCCAAAACTGAATTGGAAAGTCTTAAAAAAGAAGCTGACGCTTTGACTATTAATTCAAAGCTTGCAGAAAATAGCCGGCAAGCAAAAATTCGTTTTGAAAATGCACGTTCAGACCTCGATTCTACTTATCAGGATTTGAGAGATCTCCAAAGAATATTCAATACAATTAGTTATGAAATTGATAGACGAGGTGTAAAGCCTGAATTGGATAAACTCAATGATAAGTATGTGAAGGTGCTTCAGGAATATGATCAGGCCAGGGAGGATGACATTCATAAGCGCAATCTTGCATATAAAGTGCTTGGAGGTATACCTATAGCAACTGCTGAAAGGGAAGTTAGAAATGAAAAATCTCACATCGATCCTTTCTACTCCAGAGAAGAAGCAGGGAACATTCTGTTTGGGCATATACCCGAATTTGTATTTTTCGAAGATTTCAGCAGCCTTTTACCAAACAAAATTGACCTTGAGGATATTTTAAGCGGAAATAAAGATGTAGAAGGATTCCGTGCAGCTGGAAATTTCCTGAAAGTGTCTGGTTTAACTCCCCGGTTTTTCGTGGAGGGAAGCAGCAGGTTGTTAAAGCAGAAAATTGAAAAACTGAATAAAGACATAACCATAGATTTTCAGGATTTTTGGAGACAAAAAATTGGAAAGAGAAATAAAATAACCATAAATTTTGAATTAGAACACTATTCTCAGTCTCACCCCGACAAAAGTGGTTTTCCATATCTTGAGTTCTGGATCAGGGACAAGCAGGAGCGATTGTACCCAAAGCAGAGAAGCAGAGGAGTGCGCTGGTTTCTATCGTTTTACCTGGAATTGAAAGCTGCAGCTGTTTCTGACCTGGATAAGGGTATGGTACTGTTGATAGATGAGCCAGGATTAAGTCTGCATGCACGGGCCCAGGAAGACGTTTTGAAGGTCTTTGATTATATTAAAGATAGAATACAGGTGCTCTACTCCACTCATTCTCCTCATTTGATCGATTCAAAAAAGATTTACAGGTTGCTGGCTGTACAACGGGCAATTGAAGACGACGATTCAAGTGAAACTAAAATTTTTAATGCTAAATCATTGACAGAGGCTTCCGCTGACACCCTTTCACCTATCTATACACTTATTGGTGCCCGCTTATCTGAACAACAGTATATCCGGCAAAAAAATAATGTCATTCTGGAAGATATTTCTACATATTATTACTTGTCTACCATTTTAACAATGATTGAACTTAATAAGGAAATATATTTACTTCCTGCCTCCAATATATCGAATGTTGAAACCCTTGTCAATTTACTTCTTGGCTGGGGTTTGGACTTTGTAGTTTTAACAGGAGGAAACACAAAGGGTATGGAAATACATAATGATATTAAGCAAAATCTTTGTCGTGGAGATCAGAGCCTTGTACGGAAGTATCTTATCAACATGGATCAGTTTCAGGGAATTGAAGACTTGTTTTCAACACTTGATTTTAAGAAGTTCATCCTGCATCAACGAGTCGGAATTCCTGAAACGAATTCGGAGTTTCTTAAAGAAAACAGGTATTCCAGAGCTGTACTTGCTTCTAATTTTATGAATGAGGTACAGGATAATAATTTGAAATTCGGAGACTTCGATGAAGAAACCAGGGATAATTTCAGGTGGCTTTTTCAGAAGCTTGAAAGTGTCTTATATTGATTTTGACAGTCCAGATAAGAAAAATTCTATTTTAATACCATGGAAAGAATATACAGGGAGGAATTTAAAATTCGCACTTACCACACCGATTCAAACCTGGTTGCCAGCTTGCCTGCACTCTTAAATTTCTTACTTGATTCAGCCGGAATTCATGCCAGTCATTTAAAAATTGGGGTAGGAGATCTAAATAGAAAGAATCATACCTGGGTTCTTGCCAGGATGCTTGTAGAGGTTGAGTCTTACCCTGTATTGGGGGAATCTGTTCTTGTTGAAACCTGGCCAAAAGGCTTTGATCGATTATTTGCAAGTCGTGATTTTTTTATACGCGATAATGAGGGTAAGATCATTGCACGTGCAAGTACGTACTGGCTTATAATCGACCTGGAAACAAAAAGGCCCAAAGCCTTAAAAGAAATTCCACCACAGCTTTTAAATCCTGATCAGGTGGTTCTTCTTCAGAAATTAGGCCATCTTCAGGAAACCTGCTTCGAAGGTCTTTAATGATCAGTTTACTCAGTTCTTTGTCAACTTCAGTTACAAAATCATCA
>JAYEGO010000628.1:0-1743 GCA_034659155.1 Bacteroidota bacterium
GAGACAGAATCAGGTTACGGGGAATTTTCTGGATGAATAAGATAGCAGGAGCAGCTATTTTTATCTTTGGATTTATTGCTATCCTGGGCTTCCTAATTTCAGGATAAAACTTATTATTTCCCTTCCCCTTCTTATTTATTATGTCAAATGTGTCATGTAAATATAAGAGGTCTCAGCATTTGACCTTTGACATCTGACCTTTGACATTATTTTTCTCACCTCTTTCTTTCTCCCCTCTCCCCATCTCTCTGTCTCTCCGTCGCCCTGTCTTTCTATCTCTTCCTTAACTTCCTGGCATATACTTCTTCACAATCTCATCTGTTTTTTCAATTATTTCCTTTAACAGATCTCGAACTTCTGCGAAACCCGAGGCCTTATTGGTACTCAGTTTCCGCAATTTCCAACAATCTGCCAGCTTCCCCACCCTTTCAAACCACCACCAGGCAAATAATGCTGAGGGAAGCAAACTGAGAATGTAAATGCCTGCCACTAACCATGAAGAAGAGATCAATAGCACCAGGAATGTTTGAATAATGTGAAAAATCGGAAATATAATACGGCTAAGACCAAATTTGAAAGAACTGTGAAACTGTTGATCTTTTACTTTTCTGCTAATTTTGGTGGGAATCCAGTAGGGCACATAATTGTTGATAAATCCATATAGGAATACAGGAAGGCTGATAAGCAGGAAGGCTGTGCTTAAAATAAGTCGGCCTATAGAAACGGATCCTTTTTCAACCATTCCGGTAGTCAGCTTCATTGATTTCAATTTTTTATTATAATTAATCACACTCTCCCATAATGAAAAAAGCAGACTGGGCTTATCTGCTTCACATTTGGATAAAATATTTATAAGTGCCTGATCTGTTTTTAGTTTATTAGGCTGATGGCTATTTGGAAGAGATAGGTGTTTTGCCATTTTATTTTTATAGATCTCCCTTAGCTCATTATTCAGATGATAATACTCCTCACTTTCAATATGCACCATCAGCAATTTTAATTTATTCCAAAGCTCATCTTTCAATTGATTGTATCCCTTTACCGGAGATTCCTTATACCTGTCGTAGTAATCTGAAACAGAAATGGGCTTGCCAAAGTTGACTAACAGAGTGGTCCTGAAATTTTCATAGTCCGAATAATCCAGGCCAACCGGAATAATTTTAATGTCAAGGTCGAAATTATTTGCTTCCTCCGTTTGGAAAACAATCCTTGCAAATCCTTTTTTCAGCTGTCTGAGCCTGTGAATGCCTTCATGACTTCCTTCAGGGAGAATAGCCAGTCCTCTCTTGGACCTGATGACTTCAGCAGTTTTCAGAAAAACCTCATCATTGTTTTTAAGGGAATCAAAACCATCCCGTATCCTGTAAATAGGCAGGATTTTAATAAACATTAATATCCTGGCTGTAAAGCTTTTCTTAAAAATATCAGACCTTGCAAGGAAAACAAGTTGCATCTTTTTTAGTGCATAAATCACAGCCAGTGGGTCCATAAGGGCATTCTGATGGTTAATGGCAAATATGAGATGTGCATTATCAGGTATGTTCTCCTTATTGATAATAACTATCTTTTTGTAAAAAATATTATTGTGCCAGAAACCAACCCATGCCTTAAGTAGGGCATAGCCCAGAGACCATTTTTCAACCTTTCTAAGTTTCATATGCAGTTTGTTTTTTGCTTAAAAATAGTTTAAATTTTCTTAACTTTATTTGCTTGCAAACTTTTCAGGATAAATTATAATGGCTT
>JAYEGO010000629.1:0-7492 GCA_034659155.1 Bacteroidota bacterium
TTGCTACAACACGAGTGCGACCATTTAGACGGGATCCTTGCCACACAGAGAGCCATAAATAATAAATCAGTTAAACACAGACCTGGTATTTACACCAGAATAAAATAATTCAAATGAATAGAATCATTCAAAAAATAAAAGATCACTACAAGAAAAAAAGCTTGTTTAATATTTTGTCTGACCTGTTATTTTATGGGATTATTATATTACTGCTTATTCCCTCCACTCGCATGACTCTGGTAACTTTTGTTAAAAAGGCTACCCTTATTGCACCCCTCAAAATCAATGCTCCTGACAATTCAAAACTTAAAGATTCTGATTACCGCTGGTATGTACAATCGAAAAATGGTGAAAATATAGATCTGGAGCAGTTTAAAGGAGAGCTAATTTTTTTGAACTTCTGGGCCACATGGTGCCCTCCATGCGTAGCTGAAATGCCAAGTATTCAAAGCCTTTACGAAGAATATGGTGATAAAATAAGATTCATCATTGTGAGCAGGGAGTCTCCGGAAGTTATTCAGGAGTTTGTAAAAAAGAATAAGTATACTTTTCCTGTATATTCCCAATCTGCTTCAGAACCGGCAATTTTTAAGTCACAATCCATTCCAACATCATATTTAATTTCACCTTCCGGAAATATTATTTTAAAGAAAAAAGGTGCCGCGAAATGGGATAGCAAAAAGATAAAAGAACTTATTAATACCAACCTTGAATGAAGTTGATTAGTTGAATAGTTGAACAGTTGAATGGTTGAATGGTTGAACAGTTGAACAGTTGAATGGTTGAACAGTTGAATGGTTGAACAGTTGAATGGTTGAATGGTTGAATAGTTGAACAGTTGAATGGTTGAATGGTTGAATCTCATTATTCCACTTTTCCCTCTTATATCATTTTTAATTTCTTAAGGCATGATTCAATATTATTCCAGGTCATTTCAATATCCATATCCAGTCCTACCGAAAACCTTACCAGGCCTTCTGACAGACCCATTTTCTTTTGTTCTTCAATAGGGACTTCTGATGAGGTACTTGTACCTGAATTACTAAAAAGTGTTTTAAAATATCCCAGGCTAACTGCCAGGTAGCCAACGCCCTTTTCCTGCATACAAGCCATTAAATCACTTGCCTTATCAGTAGTTTCAAGATCAATTGCAATCATACCACCAAAGCCATAATAAGGATTCATGATTTCGCTTAAAAGTTTATGGCCAGGATGATCTGGTAAACCAGGATAATTAATATTTACACCTGAATCCTTAAACTTTTGAGCCAGGAATGCGGCATTAAAACTGTGCTTCTGCATTCGAATATGCAAAGTATGAAGATTCTTCAAAATAGACGCTGCCCTGGGTGGATCTAAAACCGGTCCCAGTAGCATTGCAGTGCCATCATTCACATCAATCATGGAATTAATAAATTCCTCAGAACCACAAATAGCACCTGCAACACAATCATTCTTTCCGTTTATATACTTTGTCATGCTATAGACCACCACATCTGCCCCTAGTTTAAGCGGGGATATCATCATTGGGGTAAAGGTATTATCCACCACAAGCTTGAGATTATTTTCTTTCGTAATTTTTGAAAGCAATGGAAGATCTGAAATCTGCAATAAAGGATTAGTCATACTTTCTGTATAAATAATCTTTGTATTTGGCCTGATTTCCTTTTTTACAGCCTCCAGGTCGGTGATGTTTACGAAACTCACCTCAATGTTAAATTTTGCAGGCAAATAATTTCTGAAAAAAGCATAGGTGCCTCCGTATGTGGTATTTGCCGATATAATATGATCACCGGTATTACATATCTGAAGTATGGTAGATGTTATCGCAGACATCCCCGATCCGGTAACCCAACCTGACTCTGCGCCCTCCATTGCTGCTAATGCATTTGCAAGCAGCATATTGGTAGGATTCCAATGCCTGCTGTACAGAAAACAACCTTCTGTTTTCCCCTCGAATGTATCTGTCATTACATCAGATTTCGAAAAAACAAAAGTTGCAGAATCAGAAATTACAGGATTAACTCCATCGAAGGGACTCAAATTCATTATCTTTTGTAATTCGACTGCAGGATTGAAGCTCATGATATTTAGAATTAGTTTGTTTCTATAAAGTTAAAAAATATTCGTTAATATATAAAAGGCTAAGGCTAAGGCTAAGGCTGAGGCTTCGGTGGACAAAGAAGGTCAAGGATGTTGAAAGCTTAGAATGGGGTTGAAGGGTCGAAAAGTCAAAGCCACGGATGCACGGATTAAAAACAAATGCACTAATGGAAGACCAGTAAAAGATGATGAATACAGGTAAACGTAGCAAACATTAGACATTAAACATTAGACATTAGACATTATATTCAACTTGTTTTCCGGTACCTCCAAACAGCAAGGCTGAATATAAGTATGGCATAAATAGAAAGGCTAATCAGTTCCCTTAAAATATCCTGTATTCCTGATCCTTTCAGCATTATCATCCTTATTACCCGCATGAAATATGCCAGTGGATTCACTATATTGGCAGTTTGAGCCCATTGAGGCATACTTTCTACAGGGGTAAATATGCCACTCATGAGTATGAAGACAATATTGAAAAAGAAAAATAGTAACATGATTTGTTGTTGCGTGCGTGTTATTGTTGAAAAGAACAAACCTATACCCATTACTGCAAGAAGATAAACTGAAGAAAATGCAAATAGGAGAAATAAACTTCCACGGATGGGAATATCGAAAAATATTCTTCCTATAGTTAATCCAAAAGCTAACTCAAATAAGGCGATAATCCAGAATGGAAGTAGTTTTCCTGCCAGGAATTGATATTTAAGAATAGGAGTAACATTTATTTGCTCAATGGTTCCAATCTCCTTTTCCTTTACAAAACTGATGGCAGATAAAGCCATTCCCATCACGGTAACCAGTATCACTAATATTCCGGGTAACATGAAATGTTTAAAATTCAATTCTGCATTGAACCAATACCTATATCTGACATCTAAACTACCAGATAAAAACTGCTCAGCAGACACTCCCCTGTCTTTAGCATATTCACCCATATACTCTGATAGCACATTTAGTGAATAAGCGTTAATAAGTCCGGCTTTAGTGCCATTTATGGCATTGATTAAAAGTTGAATATCTGTTCCCTCTCCCCTGCTTAAGGACTTGCCAAAATCCTTTTTAATATTCAGGATGATGTCGGCTTTATCTTTTTTCATCTGCTTTTCAGCCTCTTGAATTGAGGCAGAATACCCAGATAACTTATAAAATGGCGAACCCTCAAACTTACTCACCAGGGTCCTTGAGGCCTCGGTATGGTCATTATCAACCACAAAAAGCTCAATATGTTTCATTTCCAGAGTTGCCGCATATAGTAGAACCAGCATCTGAAAAATGGGCATTATTATCATCATAGGCAACATAACCCTGTTGCGAATAACCTGGATAAACTCCTTCTGAATAAGATAAAATATGGTTCTCATTCCAGTCTTATTTTAAACTTACGTATTGCAACCAGCAGGAAGAATGCTGTCATGCTTATCATTATCAATGTTTCCTTCCATATATACATCCACCCTTCCCCCTTAATCATTATATTTTTTACTACAATTATGAACCATTTAGGAGGCATCAAATTACTGATCCACTGTAAAATAACCGGCATATTTTCAATCGGATAAATAAATCCGGAAAGCAAAATTGTAGGCAACATCAAACCAAGCAGGCTAATAAACATAGCCACCATCTGGCTGTTGCTAACTGTAGAGATTAGTATTCCAAGAGAAAGAGCAAGGGAGATAAAAAGCAAACTTTCAAGTAGTAATAATATTAAGCTTCCCTTTACCGGCAATTCGAAAACAAAAAAGCCCAGCAAAATAATCACAACTGCATTGATAAAACTCAATCCAATGTAGGGTATTACTTTTCCAACTACAATATGAAATGGCTTTATAGGTGATACCATCAGTACCTCCATAGTTCCCAATTCCTTTTCCCTGCTTATGGAAATTGAAGTCATCATGGCAGATATAAGCATAAGTATAAGGGCCATGGTTCCAGGCACAAACATATAAACTCCTTTAAGGCCTTCGTTATAAATCATTCTCACCTCAGGGACTATGATATTTGGCTTACCCTCTTGGTATTGTGTCATATAATCCTGCATTATACCGAAAGTGTAATTCACAATTAAATTGGCGGTATTCGGATCTGAAGCATCTGCAATGATCTGTACTGATCCCGGCAACCCACTTTCCAATTTTTTCCTGAAATCCGGTTCAAAAACAATAACTTCTTTTACATTCCCTTTTTTCATAGCAGGTTCCACTTCTTTCAGGGAAGTAAGGTTCATAACCAACTTGAAATATCCCGAGGATATTAACTTATTGCTTATTTCACGTGTAGCCTGATCTTTTGATTGGTCTAAAATTGCAATTGGTATATCTTTTATTTCATTGGTCACTACATAGCCAAAAATCATAATCTGTGCTATTGGCATACCAAATAAAATTAATAAAGTACGCGGGTCGCGGAAGATATGCAGAAATTCTTTTCTTATGAATCCATAAAAACTTTTCATATTCGAATCTATCCCCCTTCAGTTAAGTTTTGTTATCCTTAAACTCTCTTATTCATTTGTATTGAATATTGAACACCGAATACTGATTTAGAATATTTGATTTATTTGCTATTCATTAATCATTATTCATTAATCATTATTCATTAATCATTAATCATTATTTAGGCCCTCTTGCAATTTTCACAAAAACCTCATCCATATTTGCCGCCTCGAAGGAACTCTTTAAGTTATTGGGTGTATCTATTGCAACTATTTTCCCCTCATCCATTATACTTACCCTGTTGCAATATTCTGCTTCATCCATATAGTGAGTGGTAACAAACACCGTCATGCCCTTTCCTGATACCTCATAAATCAAATCCCAGAATTGTCTTCTTGTAATAGGGTCAACTCCCCCTGTGGGTTCATCCAGAAAAATAATTTTCGGATCATGTAGTATGGCAATAGAAAAAGCAATTTTCTGTTTCCATCCCAATGGAATATCTGAGATTAAACTATTTTTCTCATTTACCAAACCAAACTTGCGTATCATTTGCTCACTTTTATTATGCAGCTCTTTTCTTCCAATTCCATATATTCCTCCATAAAACCGAATATTCTCATAAATGGTAAGATCTTCATAAAGGCTGAATCTTTGACTCATATATCCAATATTCAATTTCAATTGCTCCGTTTGTGTGTACACATCAAAGCCTGCCACATTTACTTCGCCTGAACTTGGATAAGACAATCCACATAATATTTTTATTGCTGTTGTTTTACCAGCTCCATTTGCTCCGAGAAACCCAAATATTTCTCCTCCGAACACTTCGAAATCAAGCTTATCAATGGCAGTAAACTCACCAAATTTCTTTGTCAAACCTCTGGCTTCTATTAGCTTTATCTGCATTTATTCTCTATATTACACATTGTGCGAAGGCTCTCTTTAATGCAATTTGTTAGATATATTCGCACAACTAAAAACAATCCTAAAATCGGTTTACTCCTTCATCAACTCAAGAAATGAATCTTCAATTCCGGGTTTCATAAGGTTCATTTCCACATTGGCGTGGCCCTTTTTATTAAGGTATTCTTTAAGCTGGTATTGATCAATATTTTTCCCCTTTTCAGTATAATGAACTTCATGGCCAAACAATAAGGTGGAGTGAGCCAGGGGATAATCCCTTAAATCCAATAGTACATTATATAGATTGTCTGATTGAATTGAAAGGATATCTTTTGGATAAGCCTGAATAATCCCTTCCGGGGTATTGATTGTAAGCAGCTGTCCATTTTGCAGAAGTCCTACCCTATCACATAGTTGGGCTTCATCCATATAGGGAGTTGAAACTATGATGGTAATTCCTTCCTCTCTTATTCTGGTAAGCATTTCCCAGAATTCTTTCCTGGAAACAGCATCAACTCCAGTGGTTGGCTCATCTAAAATAAGCACCTCAGGCCTGTGTATTAAAGCGCAGGAAAGGGCAAGTTTTTGTTTCATTCCTCCCGACAATTTCCCTGCTATACGATTCTTAAATGGCTCAATATGTTCATAAACATCTTTTATCAGCTCATAGTTTTCCTTTATGGATGTGCCAAAAACTGTTGCAAAAAACTCAAGATTTTCCTCCACTGTTAAATCCTGGTACAAGGAAAACCTTCCGGGCATATAACCGATTATTTTCCGCACTTCACGATAGTCTGTAACAACATCAAGATTTCTTATCCTGGCATTTCCTGAATCCGGTAATATGAGTGAGCATAGTATCCTGAACAGGCTGGTTTTACCAGCACCATCCGGTCCAATCAATCCGAATATCTCATTTTCATCCACATGAATGCTCACTGAATCAAGGGCCAATCGTTCACCGTAGGATTTACTGATATTATCTATCCTGATCATTTGTTTTAGCCTTTCCGTCAACATTTCGACAAGCTCAATGCTACTGCGTATCAGTCAGCCTGAGCCTGTCGAAGGCTAACTTAAGATTCTAATTCGAGTGTTTTTATGTTCACAAACCATTTATATTTCCCTTGCGTTTTCATAACTATTCTAAATCTGGATCGTCAGAAAAAACAACCTCCCCAGGCATTCCAATTTTCAATAATCCCTCATTCTCAAGCTTAATTTTTATTGCATAAACCAATTTCACTCTTTCCTCTTTGGTTTGAATTATCTTAGGTGTAAATTCTGCCTGGGAAGCAATCCAGCTAATAGTTCCTGACAACTGTTTGTTTTGCTTCTTGTCTTCATCCACAAACACAGCCACTTCCTCACCTAACTTCAGTTTAGAAAGCTGCAATGCATCCACATAAACCCGAAGCTCCATTTTCTTAAGGTCTGCTATTTTATAAATAGGTTTCCCTGCTATCGCCATTTCATGTTGTTCTGCATATTTTTCGAGCACGGTTCCATAAATAGGATTTTCAATATAGCACCGGTCTATTTTATCATGAACCATGATTATTTTTTGATTGATCACATTTATTTCTGAATAAACCGATTCTTTCTGAACCCTAACTGCATTAATCTGGCTGTCAAGCACCCTGACTCGGCCATCCAATTCATCCAGAGTTTGCCTGGTAACTGCACCATCTTTTAACAATTTATGTGCCCTCTTTACCTCAATCATTATCGAACTTTTTTGCTCTTTGAGTGTTGAAACCTGAGCATCCAGGTTTTTCAATTTGCTAAATACAGCTGATTTTTGTGCTTCCAACTCTTGAGAATTTAAATAATAAGGTATGGTGTCCACAATGGCAACCAATTGGCCTTCCTTCAATTCTTCACCTTCTTCCAGAAGCAAATAAACCAACTTTCCTGAAACATCCGGGGATACAGAAACCGAACTGGCTTCAAAATTTCCATATGCATCAGAACTGTTATTCTCCTGGTTACATGAAGAAATAAGCATAGACAGGAACACTAAAACGGAGATTGAATTT
>JAYEGO010000630.1:0-1739 GCA_034659155.1 Bacteroidota bacterium
CAATTTGCAACTTGGTGATGCACAGGATGAATATGCAGATTTCCTGAAGGACTTTCTTGATCTGAAGAACTTTGTGGAAATTAACTATTATAAGAGGAAGATAGAAACCATTGAGCAGCAGATCTCCGACTATAATCTTTACTACAATTACATGTACACCCAGAAGCAAACCCTCGAAGAAGACCTTGAGTTGGAGGGTAGGGATTATCAGCGTTATGAGACCCTGTACGATAGCAGTGCTATCTCACAGTCTGAGCTGGATAATTCAAAAAGCGAATTGTTGCAAAAGCAGCATTCCTTTGAAGGAGCACGCACCAACCTGGCTAATACCCAGATCAAAATTGATGAGTTACGTGGGGAAATTCTCGATCTGCAGTTGCAATATGAACAGGAAAAGAACGATTTAAAACTGGCTATTTATAAGAGTTTCAATAATCTGAACGGATCCATTACAAAGTGGGCACAGGATTACCTTATTGTGGCACCCATTGATGGCAGCGCCACCTTTAACAAATTCTGGACCACAAACCAGAATATCACAACCGGCGAAAAGATCATCAGCATAGTCCCGGTCGATTCCTCAAATATCATTGGGAAACTTACTATGCCTGTATACCGCTCCGGTAAGGTGAAGGTAGGGCAGAAGGTAAATATCCGCTTTGAAAACTATCCTTATATGGAGTTTGGAATGGTAACAGGCTATGTTGAAAAGATATCCATCGTTCCGGCCGACAATACTTATGCCGTTGATGTTTCCTTTCCCGATGGCTTGAGGACCAATTACAATGTTGATCTTCAGTTTACACAAAAGATGAGGGGTAAGGCAGAGATCATCACCCAGGATACCCGCCTGTTTATCCGCATCATTCGTCCATTGCGTTCGTTGATTCAAAATCGCTCCATGCGGACTATTGAGGAATAAAATTAAGCCCGTCACATGCAGGAACTGAATTTACCTTCCTATGAATTCCGCCTGAAGAAGGAGGACGGACAGCTACGCATTTTTGACGAAGTCAGAAAAAAATATGTTGCCCTCACCCCGGAAGAATGGGTGCGGCAGAATTTTATCAGGTATCTGGTAGATAAAAAGCAAGTGCCTGCCGGTTTGGTTGTCATAGAAAAAACATTACTCATGAACACTATGAGCCGCAGGCCGGATATCCTGATCCACGATAAGCAGGGAAACCCTGTCATGATCATTGAATGTAAGGCACCGGAAGTAAAGATCAGCCAGGATACCTTCGACCAGATCGCCAGGTATAATTCAGTGCTAAGGGTACCCTACCTTGTTGTGACTAATGGGATGCAGCACTTTTGCTGCCTGATGGATTACCCAAACAGCAGCTATCGCTTCATTGAAGATATCCCGGATTATCCTGATATGACAGGATAAACGATATTTATATTTCTTTAACCAGTTCCAGGAAATCTTTATAGGGGATTGCCGGAAGGCTCTCTGCCTGTAATGCCCCGGTGGCCCTGCTGATCATGGATACCTTGGCAGCGCTTTCAATATCAGGTGCTTCATAAATATCCAGAAAATCGTATTGACCAAGCAAAGCATAATGGGCAACAAATTTAATATCAGGACATTTTTCCTTGACCAGTTCCAGCCAGCTTCCGCCAATGGCTGATCGGTCTTTCATGCGCTGTGTTAATTCTGGCGTTAATTTTGTAAGTAAAATGAATGTTTGCATGATGAGAGTTTTAATATTCAACCCCATAAGATACTAAAAATT
>JAYEGO010000631.1:0-1732 GCA_034659155.1 Bacteroidota bacterium
ATAAATAGCCAATCAATCCGAAAATAAGTACATATACTATATTAACCAACTTCACGGCCAGGAATCCCCGTTTTGATTCAGCCAGCAAAGGAAACGACCCATGTCCATCCTGCGATATTGAACTTGCCAAATACCCCGCGACTGAACATTCACATATTCAATAATTAGCATCATCACGAAAACAAAACCGGTTATCATTAAAGCATTTAGAAATATTTTATAGTTTGTTGCTATCATATTTTTTTAATGATTGATAATAATGCATCATTTTCTTCAGGAAGACCTATTGAAATTCTATAATAACTGTCTATCCATTCTTCGGATAAATCTTTTACTATAATTCCAGAGTTCATTAACTTTTTCCCAAAGTCGGGAAGCTTGCTTTTTATCAAAACAAAATTTGTACTTCCAGGGAAAACCTGAATTCCAATTTTTGTTAGTTCTTTTTCCACCCTTGCTTTTTCACTCAATATATTATTGACATTTATGGTCATATATTCAGGATTTTTTAAGGCTTCAATGGCAGCAAACATGGTTGATCTGGATAAAAATGCCGGAAAACCGGAAAATTGATCTTTAAAAAAATCGCCTGCCAACAGATAGCCCAATCGAAGCCCTGCCAAAGAAAAAGCCTTATCCATGGTTCTTATTATTGCAAGGTTTGGATACTTTTGAATCAGCCCTGCAAAAGTTTGCACGGAAAATTCATAATATGCCTCATCTACCAATAATAATGCATTTTTATTTTGAAGTATCTTTTCAACTAATTCATTATCCAAAAGTATTTTTCCTGTAGGATTATTGGGATTGTCAATAATTAACAATGTTGGTTCATTTAACTCATTTAGTAAAAGATTATGATCTAATTTAAAATCAGGAGGAGAAATCTGAATTTTTGTAAATCTACTCGCTTGCTTTAAAGCATATTGTGCAATGGGGAAAAATGACGGGTTCACCATAATTATTTTCCTGTCTTTTGAAAAAATATTGATTATCTCCCGTAATAACAAATCCGAACCATGACTTACAACAATCCTATCAGAAGACACATTATTGTAATCTCCCAAAAGTGTTTTTAATTCAATTAGATGTTTTGACTCGGAATATCTATTTATTTTTTCTAATCCTTTTATTGCTGCTTCCTTAATGCTCTTGGCAGGTGAATAAGGATTTTCATTCATGTGGAATTTTAAAATCATTTGCCTCGATTTTAGTTACAGTTTTATACGGTTAATTGCTTCATAAACTCTTGTGCAGTACTATTTTCACAATTAAATATTAAATCTTTTATCATATTTTTCCTGCTTGTAATCAACAATTTATCTGATAATGCATTAAATTTATTATTAAGATCTTCCATTGTCATAGGTTCTCTTGGATCGCCTTTTGGATATTCCAAATACTCT
Source organism: Bacteroidota bacterium (assembly GCA_034659155.1). Classification (GTDB taxonomy): domain Bacteria; phylum Bacteroidota; class Bacteroidia; order Bacteroidales; family VadinHA17; genus JAYEGO01. Next base: position 1,407 of record JAYEGO010000631.1, read on the forward strand.
TCATATTCATTACCATCTTTTGTTTTTACAACAACTCTTGAAGGTTGTTTTGCAGGAAACATTTTCTCAAATTCAATAGATGGTTCTCCTTTTATTTTATCTATTACTTCGAATACTTTTGGGTCTTTAAGTTTTTCATCAGAAAAAGACTCTGTAGTGATTTTTTTATCTACAATTGCTACTGCCATACAGTATGGAAGTGAATGATCGGCAGTTTCTCTTGATTCAGGGCGATATTTTTCTGGATCAAAAAGAATATCATGGGCTTGAGCAGATGCCGTAACTTTTATTTCTTCGATATCAGAATAATCCAAATTATTTTTTAT
>JAYEGO010000632.1:0-1725 GCA_034659155.1 Bacteroidota bacterium
TAACATCAGTGCTTACCTGGTAGGGTTTGAGCAATTCTATCCGTTCCTTCCAGACTGAATCATCCTCTCCCATAGAAACCCAAACATCTGTATAAAGAAAATCAACCCCTTTAACAGCTTTTTTAACATCATCGGTAATCAGTATCCTGGCTCCTGTTTTACCAGCAATTTCCTGACATCTCTTAAGTAGTTCCTTATCCGGCTGAACACTTTCAGGAGCGGCAGCACGAAAGTCCATTCCTAACAATACCGCACCAACAAGAAGAGAATTTCCCATATTATTCCGGGCATCCCCAAGATAGCAGTAACTTATCTTGTTTAGTGGTTTGTCACTATGTTCCATCATGGTAAGAAAATCCGCCAGAATTTGGGTAGGATGAAATTCATTGGTCAGGCCATTCCACACAGGAACACCGGAGTATTCAGCAAGTTCCTCCACCAGCTTTTGTCCAAATCCACGATATTCAATACCATCATACATCCTTCCAAGAACTCTTGCGGTATCCTTCATCGATTCCTTATATCCAATTTGTGATCCGGAGGGACCTAAATAAGTGACATGAGCCCCCTGGTCATATGCTGCCACTTCAAATGCACACCTGGTTCTGGTTGATGCCTTCTCAAAAATCAAAGCAATATTCTTGCCTTTCAATTTCTGTTGTTCTGTCCCTGAATATTTAGCCTTCTTCAGGTCCATTGCCAGGTTTAAAAGGAAATATAATTCTTCCGTTGTAAAATCAAGCAATTTTAAAAAGCTCCTGTTTCTTAAATTGTATGCCATAGTTTATTATTTAGAGTAATTGATCTTATTCCTTAGCTCCTTAATTATAATTCATAGTTATTTTAGTACCATAGCTCCTGTCCTCTAATTTAGTAGCCTCAGTAATAACACTTTTCTCCCCTCCATTTTCAATAAAATAAAGGGCTGCCCTGATTTTAGGAGCCATACTTCCTTCCGAGAACATACCTTGCTCCATATACCTGAGAGTATCTTCCCGGTTTAAAAATTCTTTAACTTCCTGATTTTCCTTTTTATAATTGATATACACATAAGGTACATCGGTAAGGATATATAATTCATGAGCTCCAATTCTACTTGCCAATAAGGAGGAGGCAAGATCCTTATCTATAACTGCTTCCGCAGGTTTGAGTCTCTTACTGTCATCCAGGTAAACCGGAACTCCACCACCACCTGCTGCAATTACAATATTCCCCTGGCTTGCAAGATCCATAATGATTTCCTCGTTCATAATTCTTATAGGTTTTGGTGAGGGAACTACCCGCCTCCAGCCACCTTCAGATTTCACTTCCTCTTTAAATATCCATCCTTTACTTTTCTCAAGCTTATCTGCCTCATCTCTGCTATATATTTTTCCAATCCTTTTTTGGGGATTTTGAAATGCAGGATCATCTTTTTCAACAACAACCTGTGTTACCAGTGTAACAATATTTTTTTTTATCCCATGTTTCAATAATACATTCATAAGCATCCTTTCTATCATGTATCCAATTCCACCCTGAGAATCAGCAACACAAATATCCAGTGGCATTTGCGCAATTGAATACATCTGCTCACCGGCATCGTTACGCATTAGTATATTTCCAACCTGAGGCCCGTTACCATGCGACAATACCAGCTTGTACCCTTCCTTTATAAGATGTACGATATTTTCAAGAGTAGCTGTAGTGTTCTCCTCCTGTTCCTCAATGGTACCATGCTGATCA
>JAYEGO010000633.1:0-7434 GCA_034659155.1 Bacteroidota bacterium
AAAAACCTAAAAAGCTGGTCATGGGAATTTGACAATACCGGAGGATATAACCAGGGGGAGATTACACATTTTAGAGTTAAAGCAATGGAAATTTAGAAAATGGATAAGAAAGTACCAGAAGAAAAAAACCTATTCACTTTCTATTCTGAAAGAAAGGATCTTTTTTTAGCTCTTGCAGAGTTCGAGAAAAAATGGCTGAGACGAATATCCTGGCTTCGTCTGTTTGTTTTCATTGTTTTCATCTTTTTCTCTGTAAAGAGTTTTGGCGAAAAAGGTATTATATTCATCTTTCCGGCATTATTGTTTTTGTCACTATTTATTGTGCTTATCAAGCACAGCATAAAACGTGCTTCCAAAGAATTACATTATCGGAATTTACTGAAGCTTAATGCAGATGAGCTGAAGGCTCTGAACCATGATTATAGTGAGTTTGATGATGGCCTGGAGTTTAGTGACAGGGATCATGAATATGTTTTTGATCTTGATATTTATGGCCCTGGATCATTATTTCAGTATTTAAATCGATCCTTTAGTCAAGCAGGGAGGATTAGGCTGGCTGCTTTTTTTTCTGACTTGCTTAATGCAAAGGAAAAAATATACAGCAGGCAAGAGGCTGTAAAAGACCTGTCTGCCCGTTTCGGGTGGATACAAAATTTCCAGGCTTTGTGTATGCAGTTGAAGGAAAATGATTTTGAAAGTACTATCCTTAAAGAATGGCTCAGGGATAAGTCTCCTATTTTTAATAATATTCTTTTCCCTTTCCTTGCTTATTTACTCCCTGCAATTTCTATAGGACTTATTGGCTTAAGTGTTTTTGGGATTGTTGCATTCGAAGAAATCTGGTACTTGCTGTTAATTCCATTAGTAGTTGTTGGTCTTGTGATTAAGAAAACTCAATCTTTCCAGAGGGATGTTTCTGCTTCTTTACGAGTGTTGAGCGATTATAGAAAGCTATTTGAGCATATTGAGAAAGAGGAATTCGATTCGGCCCTTCTACAGAAGTTAAAAAATGAATTGTTTCATAATTCAATACCTGCAAGCAGGATTATACAAGAATTAGCTAAGATCCTGGATGCTTTTGATACGAGAAATAATATGATTGTTGGGGTTTTGTTAAATGCTATTTTGTTGTGGGACATTCATTGCCTGATTAGTTTTGGAAAATGGAGGCGAAAATATGCCAAAGATGTTTTCAGATGGCTGGAAAGTCTTTCAGAATTTGATGCTCTTTCCAGCCTGGGAACATTCAGTTTCAATCATCCTGATTATTCATTCCCCAGGGTTTCAGAACAACCAGCCTGGGAATTTGAATCGCTAGGACATCCTTTAATTAAAGATGACATTCGGGTGAATAATGACCTGATGTTGTCGGTGCAGGGAGAAATATTTATTGTAACAGGGCCCAATATGGCTGGTAAAAGTACTTTCCTGAGAGCGGTTGGGGTAAATATGGTTTTGTCCCAGATGGGAGCACCGGTTTGTGCATCAAAATTTGTTTCTTTTCCTTCTAAGCTCTTTACAAGTATGCGTACTACTGATTCATTGCAGAATAATGAGTCATACTTCTTCTCCGAATTAAAGCGCCTGAAGTTTTTGTTAGATCTTATCTTAGAAAAACAAGCTGTTTTTTTCCTTCTGGATGAAATTCTCAAAGGAACCAACTCAAAAGATAAAACAAGTGGCTCAAGGGCGGTGATAACAAGACTTGTAGATTTGGAAGCTTCGGGATTGATAGCTACCCACGACCTGACTTTGAGCAGGATGGAAGAAGATTTTACAGGAAAAGTGTTTAATAAATGTTTTGAAGCAAAAATTGTCGGGGACAAATTGAAATTTGATTATAAACTCATTAATGGAGTATCCCGGAATATGAATGCTACATTCTTAATGAGGAAAATGGGAATTATTGGAGATATTAGCGAAAATTAATTAGCATTCCTTAATTTGTCTCCTATTATTATGCAATATTGGAAATAGCCAGTCACTTTAGTGGCTGGAACAGCAATGATACCCACCTGATTCAGCCCATAGGGCTAGAATGAATAAATGCAAAATTAACAACAAATCAGATTTCCCTCCTGGTTCAATATTTATTAGACTGATTATCAGGCAGTAGCTTTTATTTTCCGAGGTATTTGGCATATGAAGCAGTTTATATATTCCTGCCTTTTGTTGATAAACTATTTACCTGTACATGCGGTATTTATTTATATTTGCAAAAATTTCAAGAAATTTGTATACATAGATGACTGCAAACTATTCTGAAGATACCATAAAGACCCTTGATTGGAAGGAACATATCCGGAAACGTCCGGGGATGTATATAGGGAAATTGGGAGATGGCTCCTCCCAGGATGATGGTATTTATGTTTTATTAAAAGAGGTTCTGGATAACTCATTGGATGAATACATGATGGGTTTTGGAAAGACTATAGATGTAGATATCCATGAAAAGGAAGTAAGCATCAGAGATTATGGCAGGGGCATTCCTTTGGGAAAATTGGTGGATGTGGCATCAAAAATGAATACCGGGGCCAAGTATGATTCCAAGGTTTTCAAGAAATCTGTAGGACTGAATGGAGTTGGAATTAAAGCTGTAAATGCTTTATCGGATTTATTTGAGATTTCTTCGATTAGGGAGGGACAGAAAAAATTTGTGGAATTTTCGAGAGGTGAGGTTGTTGATGATAAGAAAATTGAGTCCAGTGATGAAAAGAATGGGGTGGAAGTAAAATTTATTCCGGACGAAAAACTGTTTGGAGACTATCATTATATAATTGATTATGTTGAGTCCATGCTCCGGAATAATGTTTATCTGAATTCAGGGCTTACTATCAACTTCAATGGAAATAGGTTCTTTTCCAGGAATGGTCTTTTAGATCTGTTGAATGAAAATATGAGTCTTCCGGGCCTTTATTCACCAATTCATATAGAAAACGGGGATATTGAAATTGCCATAACCCATAGCAATCAATATGGTGAGGAATATTATGCTTTTGTAAATGGGCAGCATACCACCCAGGGAGGAACTCATCTCCTTGCATTCAGGGAAGCACTGGTGAAAACAGTCAGGGAATTCTATAAAAAGGACTTTGATGCTTCTGATATTCGGGCTTCAATTATTGCAGCTTTCAGTTTAAAAGTGGAAGAACCTATTTTTGAATCTCAAACAAAAACAAAGTTGGGCTCAAAGGATATGGGCCCAGGTGGCCCTTCAATTAGAAATTATATCATTGATTTTTTCAAAAAGGAGTTTGATGATTATCTACATAAGAACCCTGAAACTGCTGATATATTACTAAAGAAAATTCATGATTCTGAAAAGGAGCGAAAAGCGATTTCAGGAATAAAAAAAATTGCACGTGACCGGGCAAAAAAAGCAAGTTTGCACAATAAGAAATTAAGAGATTGCAGGTTGCATTATAACACAAAAGCTGACAACAGGCTTGAAACCACAATCTTCATCACTGAAGGAGATTCTGCCAGTGGTTCTATTACAAAATCCAGAAATGTTGAAACCCAGGCAGTTTTCAGCCTCAAGGGTAAACCACTTAATACCTTTGGCTTAACCAAGAAGATTGTTTATGAGAACGAGGAGTTTAATCTTCTTCAATCTGCATTAAATATTGAAGACGGATTGGATAGTCTCAGATATAACAATGTGGTAATTGCTACTGATGCCGATGTGGATGGAATGCATATCAGACTTCTTTTAATCACTTTTTTCTTACAATTTTTTCCTGATCTGGTGAAGAGACGGCATTTGTATATTCTTCAGACTCCATTGTTCAGGGTAAGAAATAAGAAGAAAACTATTTATTGTTACTCGGACGAAGAAAAGGAAAAAGCCATTAAAGAATTATCTTCGAATCCTGAGATTACCAGGTTTAAGGGTCTGGGAGAGATCAGTCCAGATGAGTTTAAACATTTTATTGGCAAAAAAATGAGACTGGAACCGGTTTTGTTAAAAAAAGAAGACGTAGTTTCAGATTTTTTGAGATTTTATATGGGAAAAAATACTCCCGAGAGGCAGGAATTTATTATTGAAAACCTGAAGGTAGAAGAGGATGTTGCAGAAGTATGAACATGATGAAATTTTCAGCATTACCCTTCAATCCAGGTTCCAGCTTAATTTGTAAAGAATAGATTGACGATTTGAATGGAAGATAAAGAATTTCTTGAAAGCGAAGAGCAAGATAAGCCTGAAATTCCAGTGGAGGATCAGGGAAAATCAAATATAAAGGATCTTTTTAAAGTTGCTCATTTATCGGGCATGTATAAGGATTGGTTCCTTGATTATGCCTCTTATGTGATCCTGGAAAGAGCGGTTCCAAATATTTATGATGGATTAAAACCGGTTCAGCGGAGAATCTTATTTGCCATGAGAAGGCTTGAGGATGGCAGGTATAATAAGGTTGCAAATATTATAGGACAAACTATGCAGTTTCATCCTCATGGAGATGCTTCCATTGGCGATGCTCTTGTTCAGCTTGGACAGAAAGAATTGCTGGTGGATACCCAGGGAAATTGGGGAAATATCCTTACAGGTGATGGATCTGCGGCACCAAGATATATTGAGGCCCGCTTATCAAAATTTGCCCTGGATGTGGTTTTTAACCCGAAAACTACAGGCTGGAAATTATCTTATGATGGAAGAAATAAAGAACCCCTTACCCTTCCGGTAAAGTTCCCTCTCTTGCTGACCCTTGGGGGAGAAGGTATTGCAGTGGGTCTGTCTTCAAAAATATTACCTCATAATTTTAATGAACTGATAGATGCTTCTATCTTATACCTGAAAGGAAAAGAATTTGAAATATTACCTGATTTCCCCTCCAGAGGATTTGCTGATTTTTCAAAATACAATGATGGAATCAGAGGTGGAAATGTTAAGGTAAGGGCCAGAATTAAGAAGCTTGATAAAAAGACTCTTCTAATTGATGAACTTCCCTTTGGGAAAACAACAGGCTCTTTAATTGAATCTATTCTTCGGGCCAATGAAAAAGGGAAAATCAAGATTAAGAAAATCGATGATAATACCGCTGATTCCGTAGAAATAATCATTGCCCTTGCCGGAGGTGTTTCCCCCGATAAAACAATTGATGCTCTTTATGCATTTACCGACTGTGAGCTTTCAATTTCACCCAATGCCTGTGTGATTCATGATGATAAACCGGTTTTTGTTGGAGTCAGTGATTTACTTAAGACATCAGCCACCCATACCAGGGATCTTCTTAAGCTCGAATTAGAAATTAAGTTAAAAGAACTGGAGGAAACCTGGCATCTTTCGTCTCTTGAAAAAATATTTATTGAAGAAAAAATATACAGGGATATTGAAGATTGTGAAACATGGGAGTCTGTTCTGGAAACAATTGATAAAGGCCTGGAACCCTTTAAGAAGTTATTGTTGAGAGAAGTAAGCAGGGAGGATATCATACATTTAACGGAGATAAAGATTAAAAGAATCTCTAAATATGATGTAAAAAAGGCCGATGAATATATTAAGAAGCTTGAAAGTGAAATGGAGGAGGTGAAGACTCACCTTGCTAAGCTTATCGAGTTTACAATTAATTATTATAAGCAAATAAAGAAGCTATATGGAAAGCCATGGGAGAGGAAAACTGAAATCAGGAATTTTGATACCATTGTAGCAACCAAGGTAGTAGCCATAAACACCAAATTGTATGTAGATCGCAAGGAAGGTTTTATTGGGACTTCTCTGAAGAAGGATGAATTCGTTTGCGAATGTTCCGATATTGATGAGATTATTGTAATACGAAAAAACGGGAAATACCTGGTAACGCTGGTGTCTGATAAGGCCTTTGTTGGGAAGGATATCTTATATACTACCGTATTTAAGAAAAACGATACCAGGACCATTTATAATATTGTTTACCAGGACGGAAGAAATGGGAAGGTCATGGTAAAAAGAGTTGCTATTGCCGGATTAACCAGAGATAAGGAGTATGACCTTACAAAAGGGAAGGATAAATCCAGAATCCTGTATTTTACTGCTAATCCCAATGGAGAAGCAGAGCTTATCAAAGTATTCCTAAAGCCACGACCAAGGTTGAAGAATCTGATCCTGGATTTTGATTTTGGGGAACTGGCCATAAAGGGTCGTCAATCCCTCGGAAATATTCTGACCAGGAATGCGGTTCAAAAGATTACTCTTAAAGAAAAAGGGGTTTCAACCCTGGGAGGAAGAAAAATCTGGTTTGATGATGCTGTATTCAGGCTTAATGTGGATGGACGAGGCAAATTCCTGGGTGAGTTTGGAGGAGAGGATACGATATTAGTGGTAACAAAAAGGGGCACTTTTCTGACAGTAAATTTTGATCTTTCCAACCATTTTGATGAAGACATCCTTATTATTGAGAAGTTCGTTAAAACTAAATTATATTCAGTTATTTACTTAGACGGGAAGCAGGGATATTATTATGTTAAGAGATTTGCAATTGATTTTAGTGATAAACCGCAATATTTCATCCCGGAAGATGAAGGTTCTAAAATGATAAGTATAACCGAGGTTGAATATCCCAGGTTTGAAATTAATTTTGGTGGTAAGAATAAGGAAAGAAAAAGCGAAATAGTTGAAGTGGCTGAGTTTATTGGGGTAAAGAGTTTTAAGGCAAAGGGTAAAAGGCTTACTACTTACCATGTTTCAAATATTCAGGAAATTGAGCCGCAAGTTAAAAGTGAAACTGTGAAAAGCGATCCGGACTTACCAGAAGAAAAATTAGAAAGAGGCAAAGAAATCGACCTGGATCCGGAAGATACTTCACAAATGAAATTAGATCTATAAAAACACTGGTCTTTTAAGTTTGAATAAGAAATATTTATTTTAAGATCTTGAAAATATTTATACTCGGATTTATGGGAGCTGGAAAATCCAGACTGGGCAGTAGAATTGCTGGTTTTATGGATCTGAAATTCATTGATCTCGACAATGAAATTGAAAAAGACCAGGGATTGACTATCGATCAGATTTTTCTTGAGAAAGGAGAAAAAGGCTTCAGGGAAATTGAAAAAAGAGTTTTACATCAATGCAATAAATCAGACCAAATAATACTTGCATGTGGTGGAGGAACCCCTTGTTATAAGGATAATATGGAAGTTATGAATAAATCAGGCACAACCATCCTTCTGGATGTTCCTGAGGAAGTTTTATTCAGCCGCTTATTCAATAGCAAGCAAAAGCGCCCCCTTATTGATAATAAAAGTGAAGAGGAATTGCGGAAATATATTGATCACAAACTGGCTGAACGGGAAAAACATTATAATCAAGCCAAAATTAAAATAGATCCTCTTAATACCAGCCTTGAATTAATTAAGCAAATATTAACTGCTTAACCCGATTTATTCCATGCTGTCTATAGTTTGGGGTATAAGCCAGGAACAATAACAAACTTATTTATTAGCAGTAAAATCACTAAG
>JAYEGO010000634.1:0-1719 GCA_034659155.1 Bacteroidota bacterium
TACATAATCAGAAACCTTAAATTTGAAACTTTCAACTACTTCATCCTGAAAAACTCTAACAATAGAATCACCAGAGGTAAAATCAAATCGAAATTCAAGTGGCATTTTAAATAAAGGAGTTTCAGTAGTTGATGTTAATTGCGTGGTATTTATCCATAAAGTGTCATCAACCTGCCCCCACTTAATTTCGTATAAAGGGTAGCCCTTGCCAAAATACCACTGATCAAAAAAAGTCGTCAGGTCCATACCAGATACACTTTCAGCTACTTCTTTAAAATCAAGCCCAATTGCAACAGAATCCCTGAAATCACTTTGAAATTCTTTCAAAGTTTCAAAGAAAGCTAAATCGTCATCCAACTCAAACCTTAACATATGAATGATGGCAGCACCTTTTTTATAAGAGAGACGATAATCAAAGATCCTGCCTACATTTCCGGATTCTTCAAATGGTATATATACAGATCCCTGGGGTCTTTCAAGAGCATATGCATGAGCATTTTTCATCCATGCATGCGCATCCTCATGTGATCTTAAATTTTCGAGGGCAATATATTCCGAATAAGAAGCAAATCCCTCGTTGATCCATATATCCTGCCAACTTGCACAGGTCACCTGGTCTCCAAACCATTGATGAGCCAATTCGTGGGCCACAATCCGGTATACAAAATCCTTCATAGTTGACATGGTTTGATGTTCCATGTAGGAACCGGAAGGAACCAGGCAATGACCATATTTCTCATCATAAAACGGATATTGGGAATAAAGATCTGAATATAGTTCAATGAGTTCTGAAGTCTCTTTCAAATCATTTTCGAAAGCATTAAGACATGAGGGATCATCATAGATATAATTCTGAACCAGTATAGAATCAGTTTCTTGAGGATGTGCATAGAAACTATAATCCTGATAATCTGAAATAGCAAATGAAATAAGATAATACACGATAGGATAGTTTGAAAACCATTCGTACCTGACTTTACTATCAACTAAAGGAACAATGTTTTTTAACAATCCATTAGAACCGGCCATAAGTCCATCTACCGTAGTTATAAATACCCGACTGGAATCTGCCTTATCTTTAAGATCTTGCTTACAGGGAAACCAGTTTTTTGCAGAAAAGGGTTCAGATAATGTCCAGCTTACATGAACACCCCATCGCGGATCAATAGCATGAAACACTCCCTGACTGGGCTGGCCATGGTAATAGATCCGGAACTCCAGTAAATCTCCCCTGGCCAGAGGATTCGCGAGGGAAATGCTTAATAGATCGCCGGAATGTGTAAAAGACCTGCTTTGTGAATTTATTACTATTGAATCAACAAACATATCTGAAGCCAGTTCAACAACAAGTTCGTCCATCCCTTCCAAAATAATTTCGACAAGAATAGTAACATTGCCCTTTATATTAACAGATAAATTATCTGCCTCCAGATCCAGGAAATACCATTTAACATCATAATCCTGCAATTGAGCACTTTTTAATGATTTTTGAGAAATGACTTCTAAATAATTCCCAGGCTCCATAATATTCTTTTCAAACTCCAGGAACTGGGAAAAACCATTTCCTGACAGAAAAAAAATAAAAAACAATATTAACCCTGGAAATTTCATTCTGACAACTGTTTAAGACATTGTTCAAAGCTACTTCAAAATTAAGAAATAAATAGTTCTATATTTAGTAACGAATTAGAAAGTAATTCGTTTTATAATAAACTCCAA